>SKZP01000651.1 GCA_007127275.1 Planctomycetota bacterium | reverse complement strand
TGCAAACGCTCATCAACGAGCTCACCGGGTTGTGCGAGGAAGGCGGCGTCCGCCTCGACGACATTGACTGCGTCATCCCGCATCAGGTGAACATCCGCGTCATCCACTCCGCGTTCGACACGCTCGGCATTCCCATGGAGCGCGTCTTCGTCAACCTGCACAAGTACGGCAACACCGCCGCCGCCTCCGCCCCTGTGGCACTCGACGAAGCGGTGCGCGAAGGCCGTATCAAGCGCGGAGACCTCGTCGCCGTCTGCGCCTTCGGCGCCGGCACCGCCTGGGGCAGCCAACTGATCCGTTGGTGAGTAGAGGTCGAACCCCGCATCACGCCTACGGACTTCGCCCCAATCCGGTTACAGCGGCATCAGAAACGGTGGGTTACAAAATCGCGGCACGTCCACCGACTTCGTCGGTGGGTCGTTCTCCACCATTTGTGATGCTGCTGCGAGCTCCCATTTCCGAAGCAAGCGTAGGACGTGGCGCCCTGCGCTCGCCATTTCGTTGGCCGTGGGTTCGGTGTCTAGGCGCATAAGCCCCCCGCAAGGGAAGGGGAGCGCGTGGGCCTTTGCCCATGTTGCAGATGCGGGTACAGCCGACTGAGGGTGCGACGCAGCGAGGCGAAATTCGTATACGTCCCCGAATCCAACCCGCGGAGCGCGCTCGGCGAGGCCTCGCGGCGAAACGTCGTGATCCGCAGGTTCCGGTAGATTCGCGGCGTCCAACCATAACTCTGCAACATGAGCCGGCTGCACGGTTGCATCCTGCAGGCGCACGCGCTCTTGAGTGGCGACCCGATTCTGGTAGCATTTCCGCATACTGTTCGAGTTCCCCACGTTGCAGCCGACCGCCCTCGCTTGGTGTTTGTGACTCTCGCTGGCGGTCGCTGTTGGATTTCCCCTTGCCCCGCGCTGTTGTGATGCGTTCTTCGCCAATCCACCGTGTCGTTTTCCGTTCGTGGCCGCTGGCCGTGTTGGCCGTGCTGGCCGTTGGCTTCGCGACACCGGCAACGGCGCGGGCCGACGTGCAGAGCTACCCGGCGATCGAGGTGCGACCGACGGCGCGCGTGGCCGTGTTGCCAGTGACGCTGCTGCAGCCGCCGGGGCAAGAGAGCACGCAGCTTGCCGTGGCGCTCGAGGTGATGCTGCATCACCGGCTGGCAAGCTATGCCGCCTGCAACGTGGTCGACCCGCTGGAGGTCCGCACGGCACTGGGTCGCTTCGACCTTTCCGGCGGCCCCGGCAACGAGGTGCTTGTGCAGATTGCGCAGGAACTCGAGGTGGACTACGTCGTCTGCATGACGTTGCGCTTTGCGACGCGGATGGAGCTGACCGGCTGGTGGTACCGCGCACGGGACGCCGCGGCGGTGCACGGCGCGGTTGTCGCCGAAGCGCCGATCAGTGCCCCGGTGCGGGACATGAACCGCTTCGTCGACTCGCTCGCCCTTCGCCCGGCGCAACGCGTCGAGACCGAGCAAGGGGAGGAGGCACGTGCGGAGTTGCCGCGCGACGCCGACGAAGAGGCGCTCTATGCGGGGCGCGTTTGCCGGTATCTTCCGACGCTGATGCAGCTTTCACGGGCGAAGCTCGCCACGTGGCGCGGCCAAACCGGTCGTGCCCGCACCGCGCTGGAGCGTGCCGCGGAGATGGAGCCGGACGTGCCGGGCGTGCAGTTCGGCCTCGCATTCGTGACCGTGCAAGAATTGCGTGAGGACCCGGCGGGCGTTGTCGAGGCGGACCTCGAGGCGGCGCATGAGGCGCTGGAGGCTGCGCTCGCGGAGACTCCGCACGCGTGGCACGCACGCTGGTTGCTGGCGAATCTGCACCTCGGCCGGGCGGCGCGGTACGACGCCGTCGGGGAAGAAGCGGCCGCCGCCGCGCAGTGGGCACAGGCCGACGAGGTCTTGCGCGACTTGCTTGCGGAGCGCTCGAACGCGTTCGCGGCGTGGGAGTTGTTGCTGGCAACGGTGCGGCCTGCGCGAATGGCCACCGTCGACGAAGAGGAACAGGCGGCGGCTCGCGAACGGCTCGCCGAAGTCGCCGAGGAACTCGTCGCCGCCTACCCCGACCAACCGGCCGCGCACCGTGCCGCCGCTCGGGGCCTCCGCGCCACCGGCCAAAGCGAGGCCGCCCGAGTGCTGTTGCGCTCTCATTGGGCGGCAAGTCGCCGCAGTGCGCTCCTTTACGGCGAGTTGTTGCACGAGGCGCAGCGTCATGGCGCCGCGCATTCCGTCTACCGCTACCTAACCGTGCACCACCCGCACCACCGTGCCGGCTACGTCGGCAAGGCGCGTGCGCTCGCCCACGAGCTCTTCGGTACGCTGGACGAGTCGGGCACCGGCACCGTCAGCGCCGACGAGGTCGCCGGCGTTCCGGCGCTCGCCGCGGCCTTCGAGACGCTGGGGGCCGACGAATTCGGCTTCGAGGAGTTGCTCGAGGCGTTGCCCGCGCTCGGCGACGGCCCGTTCACGTATGTCGGTCATGAGGGAGCAATGCCGAAGCTCGAGGGATTGGCCACGGAGCTGTGGCACGCCGCCCTCGCAGCACAGGCGCTTACGCCGGCCGGCGCGGAGCTTGAGACGTGGCTGGCGCGCTTCCTCGAGTCGGAGCGGTTCGAGGCGCGGCTTGATCAGATGCGGGAGAGCTACGCGCATTTCATTGAAGTGGTGCAAGCGGGTACCGTGGATGAGGACGAGGTGGCTGTGC
>SKZP01000678.1 GCA_007127275.1 Planctomycetota bacterium | reverse complement strand
TCTTCGGTTGCGGGCGGCGGCGTCGTGTCACGGGGAGAGACGGAGAGTTGCTCGTCGGAGCCGCCAGCGGGAACCGGGGCCGAAGGGGGCTCGTGCGCGGCCGCCGAAAGCTGGTCCACATCCGACTGGATCTGCGGGCCGCTGGTGTCCGCCTCTACGGCGCCGTCGAGGCCCGTGGCGAGTGCGTCCTCGTCGAGCGTCTCGCCGCTGAGGGAGTCGTCGAGCGGCACCTCGGGCTGTGGTGCCGACTCTTGCATCATCATCCCCGAATCCGCCGGTTCTTCCGCTTCGTCGTCGGTGAGGTCGTCGAGCGCGCCCCCCGGGGCCATGTACGGTGCGACGGGCGCTTCGCCCGCCCTCTCCGGCTCCTCTCGCTCAAGGGTTTCCTGCTCGTCGCCGTCGGTGTCGCGGGAAATGATCATCAAGCCGCGCAGTATCTGGTCCGGGCCGGTCACGAACGCCGTCAACCCGGCAACGTCAAAGCAGACTTCCGCTTGCCCGTCGGCTCCGGTGCGCTCGCGCCGCCGGGCCACGCCGGTGAATTTGTCGGGAAACTCGTCCAAGCCCATGCCCATGCGCAGCGGACCGCACGTAACGTCGCACGCTTCGGCGAAGTGGAGGCGGGAAACCTGGCCACCTACGTCGAGCACGACCGTGATCCCCTTGTCCGGATAACTCAACTTCGTCCCGTTCGGCGCCTCCCGTTGCGTCGCCGGCTGGCCGAGCGTCGCCACGACCTCGTCGCGACTCATCCCCAAGTGCAACTCGGATGCACCCTGGCCGGGTTTGATGCTGAACGTCATCTTATCGTGCCTCCGCTGCGTGCCATTGAAAGCTGGCGTATTTCAATTCGTAGGGGCTTGTGGCGTCGGTGTGACGGGGCTCGGGGGGTGTCGACCGGGGCTTCACGAACCTTGCCCGACGGTGTTGAACGTAGAGGTCGCCGCGCTTGCACGCCGGTGCGCGAAGTCTACGGGATTGTCGGCTCAGAGGCGCGCCTCGGGCGCCTTTCCCGGGGATGCGGCGGCTACCCGGGACCGCTGTACGCCTCGGCCCCCGCGACATCCCACGGGTGGTGGAACCCGGTGCCGCCGACGAGCTTGTCCTCCGAGAACACTTCGGGGCGAACGACACGGATGCGCGACGCGTCGACTCCGCGCCCCCGCGCCGAGCACACCTCACATCGTACGTGAACCCGTGCGACAACTTCAACCCGTTGGCTCCACCTCGGTGTTGGCCGAGTTCGCGCACGAACGTCCCCACAGTGTCAAAGGACCGAGCGCGGCGGCAGCCCGCGTCAGATATATTCAACAGCCCATCCGGCCCGCAGGTAACGACCTCCTTCCGGGCGCCATCCGAGGCCGGCCTACGAAAGGGGCCTTTCAAGGGCACACGCAAGCGCAAAAATCTCCCCGGATGATTCTCGTCAACTTCCGAAACGCGGTCGCTCGCATTCTCTTCGAACTCGGTGTGCGCACAGGCAACCCGACCCCGCGGAAACGACCCGGGCCGTTCCTTTGCGCCGGTGACAACCACCGCGGTACAAAGGCGCACAACAGCCCGGAAGCGGCAACGGCGTGCCACGGCATCCCCCGAAATTCGCAAACCCAAGAGCAGCCCATCATCCCGGAGTATCGCAATCCGCCGACAAGATGTCAATGAGCCTTGCGACAGAAAATCAGCAATGTCCGACAAACGGAATCACGCTCGGGATCACCGGGCATGGAGGTCGTGTTCAAAAAATAAGGGTTGCTGCTCAACGTTGCGAAACGGTTTCTCCTGGTAATGAGAAGCGGCGTACTTTCCTTTTCGGGAGTTGTCGAGCGAAACCGACGACATCAACGAAACAACGCCGCGCGTAGCTGCTCACGTTCGGAAGTCGTTTTCTAGCAGTTCCCCTGTCCGAGCGAACTCAAAAGACGCTGCGGCAGCGGACGTAGCGGGGACTGCCGAGCTTGAGCGAGGTCTTGGGGATGAGCCAGTCGACCGCTGAAACGGGGCCGAGGCAGAGGCGGGCGGCAAGGAGACCGAAGAAGTTGTCGAAGCCGGTTGAGGAGAGCACGCCGATGCCGGTGAAGCCGAGCCGTCGCCAGAGGCGGGTGGCATAAAGGCCGGCGAGCTCGTATTCCATCGAGACGTCGGAGACGAGCATGTCGTAGTAGGCGGGGCCACGGTGGGCGAGCAGTGCGAGCCCCTCGGCGGCAGTGGCGACGACCTCGCAGTGAAAATGCTGCGCGGCGTGGAACCAAGCGAGCGAGATGCGTCGGTACGGCTCGCGGTCATCAATCAGCAACAGTCGGCGGTGTTGACCGTGTCCGTCGGGCTGTGCACGGGTGGCCGGGTGCCTCGCACGCGGCTCACCGCGCGCCGGCGCCGGCAGCACCCACACGCGCACCTCCTCGGGCACGCGGAACGGCCGCCAGGGTTGCGCCGGGTCGCGCTCGAAGCTTCGCAGCCGCTGACAACGCGAAAGCTCGGCATCCGCGCCGACGTCGACGACACGCGGCGTATGCGGCGGTGATTCAACGCCGTTCCAGTCCCAAGCCACGCTCGCGCACTCCTTTTCCGCGGGACCGTCTGCCAACGCACGCGCGTTATACAACCCGGCGCACATGCGTGCGACCGAAAGCCTCTCCCACGGAAGCAATCTTGACTGGCTACTTGGCCTACAACGCGCGACTCGTGCCCCTCCCCCAAGCCCATGGGCT
>SKZP01000630.1 GCA_007127275.1 Planctomycetota bacterium | reverse complement strand
GCCCTCGGGCTGGACGCGGACCTCTCCCTCGGCGTCGCGAAGGCGCAT
The DNA here is from genome assembly GCA_007127275.1 of Planctomycetota bacterium. Taxonomy (GTDB): domain Bacteria; phylum Planctomycetota; class UBA8742; order SKZP01; family SKZP01; genus SKZP01. The sequence continues at coordinate 2,667 of SKZP01000630.1, read as the reverse complement.
GTACGGCTCGCCCTCCTCGAGCACCAACTCGCGTAGGGCGCGCTGGCGTTGCGCAATTTCCCACTCGCGGAACTCGGAGTCCCCTTCCAGCACGAGCAACGAGGTGTGGCGGCTGCCGACACCGTAGTCCTGCGAGAGAGAGACAATCTCGGCAATGATGCTGTCCTCGGCCGGGTCGCCGGCGTCGAGCCGGGCTTGCAGTGCTTGAATGGTGCGGACCGCCCAGAAGGTGCGTGCCACGGGGGCCTCCGCCTCGGCGGGCAGGTCTAGCTCGTGCGTCCACGTGTGACGTTCTCCCTCGAGTGTTGCGGAGACGCGCAGCCGCACCGTGCCGGGTTCCGTGTACCGCGCGGCAAAGTCGACGGCCTCGCCCGGCATCAACGCGGGCCAACGTTGCGGCGTGAGCCCGTCGAGTTCGCCGTCGAGTACCTCGAGGCTCACGTCGGTAAGTTGCGGCGTGCGGATCAACTCGAACAATTCCGTGGCAATCCGCTCCGGCTCCCACTCGTCCGTGGCGTGTAGGACGCGGCCGTTGAACGGCTCGGCGAGTGCGGCGAGGTATTCCGTGTCCACGCGGTTGCCCAGCGCCACGGCGTGTAGGCGCACCTCGGCGCCGAGCTCGGACACGCTTTGCCCGGAGTCGCCGACGTGCCAGGCTTGTACCTGCTCGGCGAGGGAACGGCCGCGCAACTCGCCCGTGGTGGCAATGCCGTCGCCGAGCAGCACCACGTTCGTCGGCTCGAATTCGTCGACGTAGTGCGCCCACACGTGCTGCAACGCGGCACGCACATTCGTAGCGCCGAAGCGCCACTCGTTGATTAACGCGGCCAAGGCGACGCGCCGCTGCGCCTCGGTGTTGGGCACGAACGCATCCTCGCCGCGGCCCTCGAAGATTGGGCGCGGGGCGTAGTCGTAGGCGAGCACGGTGAAGAACTCGTCCTCGGGCAACTGCTGAATCAGCTCGTTGAGCACGGCAAGCTGCGTGTAGTAGCGCGGCGAGTTCATCCCGCCGGAGGTGTCAACGAGAAAGACCGTGCGCCCCGGCTCCAGCTCGCGCTGGCCTGCCTCGACCGGCGGGGTGACGTAGCCGGTGACGTAGCCTTGCTCGCCAATGCGGTGGGCGCGGCTGCGCAGGCGGTGATTCTGCTGGTCGTGGTCGAGGCGGTACTCGAAAAGAAAGTCGCGGCTCGGCGTGTAGCCCTCGACCTCGAAGCCACCTTGCCAGCGCTGCGCCTCCTCGGCTTGCGCCTTGACGCGGTGCGAGCGGCTCGTGACCTCGCGGATGCCGGTGGAGCCCTCGACGTCGAGGTTCAGGCGCATCCGGCGCACCGGGTTCGAGCTCAGCTTTTCGCTGACCAGCGGATACGCGAAGCGCACCGTGTCGCCGTCGGTCTCCAGCCGCTGCGTGAAGCGCAACTCAATCCGCTTCTTTTCGCCGGGCATGATGGGGAAGACCTTCATGCGGAAGGTGTTCCCTTCCACCCACTCCAACAGCGCCGGGTCGAGATCCTGGTAGCGGTACTCGTCGTAGATCATCCGCGCCCGGCGGCGCTCCTGCCACTCGCCCTCGACGCGTTCGCCGTGGACCCACAAGGCGAAGCCGGTGATGGCGGCATCCTCGGGCAGCGGGAAGTAGAAGGTGCCTTCCAGGGTGCGTGAGGTGGTGTTTTCGAACACCTCGGAAACCGTGGTCTCGGCAATGTGGTCGCGGATCTCGACGTCGACGTTCACCTCGTCGAGCACGAACGGCACGTTGCGGTACACCGGATCCTCGGCGACCAGCGAACCAATGGCGCCGCCGGTGCTGACTTGCGCGACCTCCCCCTCGGCCAGCGGCAGCTCGACCCGCTCGTCGAGGTGCTTCTCCGTCTTGCGCGCCCAGTGGGCAATCCAGTTCGTGTTGAGGTGCTGCTGTACATCCGGGCGCTGCAACAAGGAGACGGTGGCCCGCTCCCCTTGGCGCACGACTGCGTCGTAGACCTCTTGCGTTTCCGGGTCGAAGCCGGCCACGGCCACCTCGCCGCGGGCCGCCGAAATCAGCGTGCTGCGCGAGACGCCGTCATACTCGAACTCGGCGGCGCTGCCGGCGACTTCCGCAAACGCGCTTGGCGTGCGCACACTGATTGCCTCGCCGGACCCTTCGGCGAGGTCGACGTAGACCTGCGCGGCGTCGCCGAGTTCGAGCATCATTCGCTTCGGCGAGCCGTCCTCGTGCCGCCCGGCGCTGGGATCCGGCACCACGGCCACCATGCTGCCGGCGGAGCCGCCGTTGACGTAGATGGAGGAGCCGGACTCGGGGTGCGACAACTCGAGCACGAAGTCGGGCTCGACGGCAATCTCCGCGTTCAAGCGCTCCAGAGCGAGCGAGCCGCCGGCCAGCGGTTCCCACTCCTCAACGCCTTGCATGCTGCGGTAGCGCACTCGTGCCGGGTTGAGCTCGTCCGGAGCAACCGGCGTCGAGACGCTCATGCGTGCCGGGTTGAGCTCGTCCGGAGCCACGGGTGTGGAGGCGAGCATGCGCGCCGTCGGGTTGAGTTCGTCCGGAGCGACCGGCGTGGACACGACCGTCCAGCCGCCGAGCGGATTGCGCACCTCGGGGGGAGTCTCTTGTACCGACTCCGCTTCCGCGCCGTTGTCGGTTGCGACCTCTCGCGGCTCTTCGTCGGG
>SKZP01000032.1 GCA_007127275.1 Planctomycetota bacterium | reverse complement strand
TCGTCACGGGCGTTGCGACCCACGGGCGACGCCCGTGGGCTTGGCGGTGTCACTTCTGCAAATGGGAACGGGTGCTGCCTCGACGTGCCGCTCAGACACGGCTCGTCCAACTGCGCCGCGTGGCGGCCCGCTCGTCGCCACTGGGCATGGCCGGGAGGTCGGCGCCGCCGGGGTGGGCCTCGTCGAGCCACTCAATGAAGGCGACGAGGCGCGCCGCCGTGGGGCCACTGATGGCGTGCTCCATCAAGCAAACGTCGTGCTCGGCAAGCTCCGGCGGCAACTGGAGTACGTCGACGAGAAAGTGCAACAACAACTCATGGAGTCGCACCTGCTTTTGCGCGACGAGCCGCCCCTTCGGCGTCAGCGCGACCTTCTTGTACCGCCGGTGCGAGACAAAGCCGGCTTCGCGCAAGCGCTTCACCGCGTTCGAGGCCGAGGGCCGGCTCACCTCGAGCGTCTTGGCAAGCTCGGAGATGGTGCAGGCACTGTCCGCTTCGCACAGTCGGTAGATGGCCTCGATGTAGTCCTCCATCGCCGGCGTTAGTAGGGCGAGATCCTCCTCGCTCAATGACGACGGAGCGGACTCGAAAGGTGGCGGCGACTCACTCATGAGGGTACACGCGGGCCTGGCACGACCGCTGGGTGGTCAACGACGACGTGCAGTGTAGCAAGCGGCGTCCCGCGCGCCCACACGAGCACGAGACGAACGTGCGTCGCGCCGCGGGGTGTCACGAAGGCTTACGCGCTTGACTTGCCGGTGCCGTCGCGGGGGCGGTGGCGCCGGCGTCGCACAACCGTGGCGAGTCCGAGCAACACGGCAAGGGCGGCGGCGACGACGAACACGTCGCCGAGTGCTTGATACAGGCTCCGCGCGGGACCCAGCGGCAACTCGGCAATCAGCACGCCGGGAAAGCCCCACGTCATCGCCTGCGTCGAGTCGTAGTCGCCGAGCAGCCGCGCACGAAACTCGCCGTCGGGGCCGACCACTCCCGTGTGGCCACTGCTGACGGCGCGGGCGACACTGACGCGGTTTTCAATGGCACGGAAGCGGGCGCCTAGCCAGACCTGCTCCGGCTCGTTGGACGGCACGAACCAGCCGTCGTCGCTTTGGATGATCAGCGCCTCGGCGCCGTTGCGCACGAAGTTTCGCAGCAGGTTCGGAAAGTTGCTTTCGAAACAAATCGGCGAAGCGAAGCGCGTGGTACGGTCGCCACCGGCGGCACGCATGGGAAGCTCAAAGACGACGTATTCCTCGCCGAAGGTGTAGTCGGGGGCGTCGCTGTCGATGATGGTCTCGGTCAACTCGCGGGTGATGTTCGTAACGTCGCGCAGCGGCACATATTCGCCGACGGGTACGAGCTCAATCTTCAGGTAGCGTTCGACGACCTCGCCGCCGGGGGCGATCAGCATCGAGGTATTCGCCGAGCCGTAGCGCTGCCGCCACTGATCGAAGTGCGTCCCCGGCTCCTCCCCCTCGTGCTCGACGAGTTCACGCACGCTCTGCGTCAACTCGATCGAATTGAGCAGCCAGTACGCGTCCATCTCGGCGAGCCGGTCGACGAGACTCTGGAAGAGGCGGTCGTGCGGGGAGTGGCCGCGACCGGGAATCTCGGTGAGCTCGTAGATGCGCTGCCACAGCGGAAAGTTCTCGGGAAACACGACGAGGTCGACCGGCGGAGTCGTCGTTCCGTCGCTGCCGGCGACACGCGCCTCTCCGTTGGCTTGGACGGTGCGGGTGACGACCATCTCGTCGCGCACATATTCGTAGTGTTCGCGCCACGGACGAAGCGCTTCGGCCGGCAGCCGGTAGGTGCCTTGCTCGAAGGTTGCGGGGGTGTGGATCGCTTCGAGTTGCTCGAGCAAGCGAGCGACGATCACCTCCCCGTCGGGCTTTTCGCGGTGCAGGCCGATCGGCACGTTGTTCTGCACGAGCGCGACGACCGGGCCGCGTTCCTCGGTCAGCGTCGTAAGCCGCACCGCGCCGTAAACGTGCGCCGCGACAAGCAGCACGAGCACGACGAGCACAGGAACGCGCAGCGTCCTTCCGAGCACCCCGCGCCACGGCTGCCGGCCACCCCGCAGCGCCGGCTCGGACTCCCTGTCCGGAACGGCTCGCCCCGGCATCAGTTGCCAGCGCGTCAGCAGCGCCACGGCAAGCAGCGCGTTGACCGCAAGCACGAGCCAACTCGTGCCCCAGACGCCGAAGAGGTCCGCGGTTTGCACGAACCACGGGTTGACGTCGAGTTGACTGTAGCCGGCATAGAGCCAGGGAAACTTGATGCCGACGTTGCCAAGGAGCCAGTCACCGACGACCCACACACTCGGCCACGTCAGCACCGCCCAAGTCGGCCCGGCCATCGCCAGCAGGCGCACGAGCAGCGCGAACGCTCCGACCATCACGCCGAAGGTGAGCCCCGAGACGAGCCAGCCGATCCAGTGCACCTGAACAATGAAGGCGCAGGTGAGCAGAAAGAACGGCACGGCGCAAACGAAGCCGCGCGCGAAGGCGTCTCGGGCGCGCACCGCCGCACCGACCGCGACGAGAACCGGTGCAAACGCCACCCAGCCGAGCCACCCGAAGTGCGGCACGTCGAACCAGGAGCCGCTGAGCCAGTAGCCGACGTAGGAGGGATACAGCGTCATGCTGGCGAGAACGCCCCCGAGCAGCGCAAGCCCCAGCCCGAGCCAACCTTGCACGAGGTGGCGGCGGTCTCCCGC
>SKZP01000643.1 GCA_007127275.1 Planctomycetota bacterium | reverse complement strand
GTTTGAGTTGATCCGTGGGCAACGTACGAATTTGGGAACGCTTCATCCGAGCGTCTCCGAGGATGTAGTGATACGCGTGAGGGGTATAGACGCCGATCAACGGTTTTTCTTCCACATTTATGACGAAGAATTCCACCGGCGCCTTGCGGGGCCAATGGGCGGAAATGTATCCGACGTCGAGATCCATTCGGATTCTCACTCCGATTACCGCGTATACACCATTTCCGGGATCGCTGACCGTAACGCCGTATTTTGGGGATTCGGCGAAGGTCTAGTCGTGCGACCGGGACGGATCAGTATGAAGGAGGAGTCAGAGGTCTACGTTGAGGCGGAGCCGGCGTCATCCCTTCGCGTTGACGTTGAGTCATTTGACGGAGAGGTGTCTATTTCGAGCGCCGAGTTCCCGTACTTACGAATCCGCACGAGGCGTGACGGAAACGTAATTGCGGCGGAAAACATCTTTTCCGGGAACTGGCTTGTTGAAGGGTCAATTGGTGAGCACGTCGTTTGGTCCGATACAGTATTCTTGGAGCCGGGCGCCGTCACGACGATTTCTCCCGACGTGTCGGCTGAAGCTGTTTCCGGCACGGTCGTCGACTCCAATGGCCACCCCGTATCCGGCGCAACCGTGGCATTGCAAACGGTTAATGACGTTCGTGTTCCGTTTCGCGCGAAGTACGAGCAAGTCGGTACGACGAGCGAACAGGGGGAGTTCACGATTGACGGTTTGATTCCCGGGCAACCGCTCGGGGCAACCGTACTCGCACCCGGAGAGCCCGTCTTGCAAACCGTGTTCGTTCCGCCCTATGACACGTCCGGCAAACTTAGAATAAAGCTAGGGGCCGAGCCCGCGTTCGTCGATGCCTCGTTCGAACTGATCGATCGGTGCGGAAACCCCTTGTCGCATACGTCAGTGAAAGTCACCTCGGGCATCAATGGCCCACGAGCGGTTACGATTAACGTAACCACCGACGCAAACGGTCGTGCAACGGTGCCGCTGGTGCCCAAGAGCCATGCGGTCGTCGTCGTTGCGCTTGGCGAGCAAACTCTCACCGCAACGATACGCACGCCACGTCAAAGCCCCAACGACGTCGAACAACTCATGCTCGAATGAACCGACATCGCAAGTAGTCCGAGGCGGCGTAGCAATAGCGCGATCGAACGACTTACACGGCGGCGGTGGCGGTGGCGGCTTCCTGGAATTTGCCGAGGGCGCGTAGCTTTTCGTAGCGCTGCTCCATCAGTTGCTCGAGCGGTAGCTTGGTCAACTCATCCAGCGTCTCGACGAGGTGGCGCTTGACGATGCGTACCGCTTCGCCGGGGTTGCGGTGGCCGCCGCCGAGCGGCTCGGGGATGATGCCGTCGATCACGCCGAGTTCGACGAGGTCCGGTGCGGTTAGCTTCAAAGCGCGCGCCGCCTCGTTCGCTTTGCCCGCGTCCTTGTAGAGAATGGAGGCGCAGCCTTCGGGGGAGATGACACTGTAGTAGCTGTACTCCATCACATGGACGCGGTCGCCCACACCAATGCCCAAGGCGCCGCCGGAGCCGCCTTCGCCGATGACGACGCAGGCGACGGGGACGCGCAGCATGCTCATCATTTCAATGCTCTCGGCGATGGCCATGGATTGGCCGCGCTCCTCGGCACCGACGCCGGGGTACGCCCCGGGGGTGTTGATCAGCGTGACCACGGGGAGGCCGAACTTTTCGGCCATCTTCATCTTGAGCATCGCCTTGCGGTAGCCCTCGGGGTGGGCGCAGCCGAAGTTGCAGGCGAGGCGCTCCTTCAGGTTCTTGCCCTTGCGGTGCCCAATCAGCATGACGCGGCGGCCGCCGAGGTAGCCGATCGCGGTGAGGATCGCCGGGTCGTCGCCGAACTTGCGGTCGCCGTGCAACTCGCTCCAGTCGGTGAGCATGCCGTCGACGTAGTCCATCGTCGTGGGCCGCTCCGGATGGCGCGAAAGCTGCACCCGCTGCCACGGCGTGAGGTTGGCGTAGACCTCCTCGATCGTCTTGTCGCGCTTCGCCTGCAGCTGCTTCAGCGCCTCTTCGTGGCCCTGTTCGCCGGCCTGAATGCGCGCATCCAGTTCCTGGATCTTGCGGTCGATCTCGTGGATCGGCTTTTCGAAGTCGAGGTCGTCGGAGAGTTTCAGGTCGGCCATGATTCGCGGCTCCTTGCGTGGTTTGCGTACTTGCGTCGTCAAAAGGTTTCGGGCGCTTCGTTCCTACCGATTCAGCCCCCCGGCGGTTTCACTCCCGAGGCGGAGGCGCGCGGCGGCTGAGTCCCTGACTGCGAGCGCAGCGGCGGCAAATCCGGCTCCGGCACCGGTGAGGGCTTGATCCTTTTCAGCAGCGTCAAGAGCTCCTTCGCATCCTGCGGGCGGTTCCCGGGGTCCTTGGCGAGCAGGCGCATGATGAACGCGCCGAGTGTCTGGTCGACGCCCGAGTTGCGCTTGCAGACGTGCAGCGCCTGCTGCTTCAGGTGCTTCTCCAGCACCTCGTTCATCTCCCCGGTAAACGGCGGCGTGCCGGCGAGCATCTCGTAGAGCACCACCCCGAGAGCGTAGATGTCAGTGAGTGCGGTGACCTTCTGCTTGGCGATCTGCTCCGGGGCCATGTAGGTCGGCGTGCCGGCGATCTTGCGCGGCTTGGAGGTCTTGGTGATGGCGAGCGAGAAGTCGATCAGCTTCGCGTAGCCGTCGGGCGAGACGAGCACGTTCTC
>SKZP01000499.1 GCA_007127275.1 Planctomycetota bacterium | reverse complement strand
GCACGCGAATCACGGTTCGACCCACGGGCGAAGCCCGTGGGCTTGGGGGAGGGGCACAAGTCCCGCGTTGTAGACCGAAGTGGCTGTGGACGAACAAGACAATCTTCGACCAAGTACGAACTCGTAGGGCGGGCCTTCGTGCCCACCTACGAATTGTGCTTGGTCGCTCATTTTCCGAGCTGTTCGTCCAAGGCCTCCAAACCGCTACAAGTACCCCCTGCCTGCGGGTCTCGCTGGGAACGTGCAGACTCGTAGGGAGCCGTCGCTGTACGAGACTTCCGCGTGAAGCCCGGGCGCATTTCCTCTTTCGTGTCGCAAATGTGTAGGTGCGCATGCGAAGATGAGATGGCACAAGTGTTGCTTTCCCGCAAAATGGGACGTGGGTTCGACTTAGTCCGGTAGACTACGGGCAAGGAGTAGCAGAATGATTACACGAGATGGGTTTCTTCGCGTGACATTGCTTGCCGCAATTCTCGCGGCCGTGCCGGTCGCACTCTCCGCGCAGCAAGCCGAGGAGTGGGACTGGGATGCGGATGATCACGGCGCCGAAGAAGGGGAGCGGCCGGTGCTTGTCGTACAGTCGAGCGGCGGTGATTTGAGTGCTGTCGCTGCCGACAGCGTTGCGGGTCACCCGCGCCTGCGGCGCTACTTCGAGGTGCAACGGCGCGACGAGCGACAACGGGACGTCGAGCGCGACGCCTACCTGCTTATGAACGTCAGCGCCGCGAGCCTTGCGCGGGAACGCGGCCGTCGTGATGTCGCACTCGTAATCAGCCGGCTGGATCCGAGTTCGCGGGAGGTGCTCGACGTTCGGCGCTTCGTGGGAGAGAGTCTCGAGTCGGTGCTCGAACATGCGGGCGACTTGAGCGAGCACTTCGACTCCGTGCGCCGCCACTTGCTGCGCGAGCCGGCGTGGTACCTCGAGCAGGAGCGCAAGCCCGACGCGTTCGTGAGTGTCGGCCGCGGCATCTCCGACTCCCAGGCCAACGCCATGTTCGAGGCGCAAACCGTCGCCCGGCGCAATGTCGAACGAGCCGTGGCGGACGCCGCCGGCACCGTCGCCACCCGCTTCCTTGCCCGGCGTGATCTGGAGGTCGAATTCGACGACAAACCCTCCATGCAGGGCAGCCTCGAACGGTTAACGCTCAACCGCAACGAGAGCCTCGAATGGCGCGAAGACAACGTCGTCGTTTACGTCGAGTTGCAATCCTCGCTCGACGACGCACGCCGCGCCTTTCTGCGCACGGTTCGCCACCTGCTAGGAGACCGCCGCGCCAACGACGACGAGTTGCTCGCCATCCTTCGCGCCTACATGGAGGACCCCGAGGCGCCGGACGACGGTTCCGGCTACGTTCCGGACACGCCCGACGAGGACGAAGCGCAGGAGCCGGACGAGGACGAGCGGGATTGGCCGGAGCTCGAGTCGACGGAGATTGAAGAACGGCAAGACGAGGGGCGTGGATTTCAGCGCATCACCGTGGTTGCCGAGGCCTCGGGCATGCGGGAAGCGATGGAATTCGCACAATGGCGAGCCGCTTATGACGTGCTCTCCGAGGAGCAGCGCGCCCAGTGGGGCACCATTCGCGAGCACCGCGCCTCGCAGATGAATCTCGGCCGTGCCACGACGACGACGGTGCGACAAATGCGCAACCTTCCCCGCCAACGCATCCGCGCCACGGTGCAGGTGCGCATCAATGAGCGCGACTGGATCCGCTGGGTCGAGCGCATCCTGCGGTAAAAGCCCGTGGACGCCTGAATACTGTTTGCCGCGTAAGCGGGATACATGGTTTCTCTGCCACAGAGGACACGGAGGAGAGCGGCGAGGAACGGAGAGGAAAGGCGTGGTGAGGTGGGGCGAGGCGAGGTGCAAGCCGAAACGTGTAAACACGACGAAGTACGCAGTGCACCAGAGCATTGGCCGAACGAGTAGGACTGCAGGTCAGGCAACCTTCTCCCATCTCTCCTCTCTCCTCTCTCCGCCGTGTTCTCGTTGTCCTTTGAGTTAAAAAGCACCTGCTTCACGTCGCTGTATCCCGAGTCCACGGGACACCCGTGCCGCAAACCGCGAGGCGAAACGCATCGCGGTGCCACCAGCGCTCTCTTATGCTGAGCGTTGCGAACATTCCATGATACGAGTTGCGCTGCCGAAAAGAGGTGCACCGTGCGTAAGGCGCATGCGCTGTTCGTGACCGGGACGGATACCGGAGTAGGGAAAACCGTCGTTGCCGCGGGCCTCGTCGCGGCTTGGCGACGACGTGGCGTGGATGCGGTCGGCTTCAAACCCGTGGAAACCGGCGTGCCTGGGTTTGGAAACGCTGCCACCCATGACGGCGCCCAACGCTGGCCCGCCTGCGGAGCGGTTCCCGCCGACGGTATCTCGCTTGCCGCGGCAAGCGACTGGTGCGCCTCCTTGCCGGAGGTCGTGGCGGAGGCGTTTCCGGCACCACTCGCACCAGCGGTGGCCGCCGAACAGGCCGGTGTAGCGCTAGAGCCCGCCAAGCTGAAAAGCGCCTTCGAAGCGCTTGCCGCGCGCCACGACCTCGTCGTCGTCGAGGGGGCTGGCGGCCTCGCCGTGGCGCTTACCCGCGACTACGACACCGCCGACTTCGTGCGCGAGCTCGGCATCCCCTTGCTCGTCGTCTGCCGGCCGAACCTCGGCACCCTCAACCACACACGGTTGACCGTGCACTACGCCCACATGAAGGGGATTCGCACGCTCG
>SKZP01000528.1 GCA_007127275.1 Planctomycetota bacterium | reverse complement strand
GCTTCGAGGCTGCGGTCGAGGCGCTGTGGAGCGCAAGGCTCCATGCGCCACACGAAGTTGCGGTCAGTGAACAGCTACGGCAGGCGTATACCCAGCTCATCCACGAGGAAGAGGTGCGCCGCCAAGGGCTACTCAACCGCGAGAATGAAGAAGAGTAAGGAATACGCGTCCGACCTCGAGCGACTGTACTCGGCGGTGCGGGGTTGGCGGCGCCTCCGTTGCTACACGTAGCTGTTCGCGAATCTCGGTAGCTTCGGCCGCCTCTTCGCAACGAAAACCAACCGTCCTCGGCCTCGCACAGTCTTCGCTCGTGACGCTCACCTTTCGGGGCGAGCGCTACCGGCGCACGAGCTTTTCCAGTGCCTTGCGCGCCTCGGTTGCACTCGCAAACCGCTCGTCCGGCTCGGCGGCGATGCACCTCATGACCGTGGCCTCCACCGGCGCGGGCACATCCGGGACCAGCTCCCGCAGCGGCTTCGGTTCTACGTTAAGCCGTTGCAGCAACGTCGAAATGCCGCCCTTGGTCTCGAAGGGAAGCCGGGCCGCGAGCGCGTGGTAGAGGCACATGCCAGCGCAGTAGATGTCGGTGCGCGCGTCCACCTGCTCGCCGGAGAGTTGCTCCGGCGAGATATACAGATTGCCCAGAAAGTCACTGGCGACGGCTGTATTCGTCGCCGCGCCGTCGGAGCCGACCAATTTGACCGAACTGAAGTCGGCCACGACGACTCGTCCGTCATTGCCCAAAAGAATGTTCTCCGGCGTGATGTCACGGTGCACGACGTTGAAGCTGTGGATGGCTTCGAGTCCGCGCATTACGTGGATGAACACCCGCAACGCGTCCTGCCAGCGAAGTCGACCGAGCTCCTCGAGCCAGGATTTCAGGGGGCGCCCGTCAATGTGTTCGGTGACCACGTAGCTGACCGCGCCGTCGCGACCCACCGCCCAGGTACGCACCGCATTGGGGTGATTGATCCGCGTAAGCGTCTGCAACTCCCGTTCGAGGCGTTCGCGCAGCTTTGGGTCGGCGTCTTTGTCGTCGAGGACCACCTTCACCTCGACATGCATGTTCGTCGAGGGGTGGTGCGCCAGAAACACCTGCCCCGTCGGGGTGTTGCGCAACACCTTCTCGAGCTTGTAGTTGCCCAGCGTACTGCCGATTAAATGGTGACTCATCGCGGCAAGGTCCGACGGAACAGGGGGCGCAAGGCAGACTCGCCCGTAGTGTGAAGTGACCTCACCGGAAAGGGAAGTGGTTTTGGCGCTTATGTGACTAGGGTGTCACTTGTGCCTCTCGCAACGCTGGTTCTCAAACGTCCGGGAACACGTTTGCCCGTCCTGCGAAGTGGTGCGCGAGGAGGAGGAAGTCCCCCGTTGCATCTGCGGCCGGTCGCGCTGAGGTGGCCTGGCGCCTCGCAACAGCGATGGCGGTACTGGCTCGCGGGCGCAGCCGGCTCATTTTGGGCCACAAAAGCAAACCACCCGCGCATTGAGTTCCGTGATTACAAGCCCATGCGTTGACGGATTCGACCCACGGGCTGCGGCCGTGTGCTTTTCCGGATTCCAAGCGGCTGGCGGTTAAGAGCGTCTTCCGTACGTAGGGCGGGCGTCCGCGCCTACCCTGCGGGCAACGAACCAGTCAGGAACCGTCGGCGTCCAACCCGCATGAAGCGTGAATGCGCCGTCGTCCTCCGCCGGTTGGCGGGTAGGGCGGACTTCCCACCGTTTGCGCGCATCTCGTCACGCAAACGGCAGAGAGTATCCTTGCGTTCCTGCGGCCTCGCCAAGCCAATGCTGCGCTTCGCGTCACATTGGTTGAGGCCTTGGACCGGTACAGGGCACGGAAGCCCGCCTTACGTAAGTGGTTCGTCCAAACATTTTTCTGCAACGAGCGCCGGCTGCACCCTGGCGGTACTGCGGTACTGTCGTCCTTGCGGGGAGGAACGGGCGAGGCTAGTATGCGAATCCGCCAGCGGGTGGTCGAATCCGCTCGCTTTGGTGCGCTCCTCCCCAATTGCGTTTGGAGATTCGCAGCGATGAGTTCCACCGGCCGCCAACGTAAGGACGACGAACGCGGGGATACACACCGCGAGTCGCGAGTCCCAAAGGCGGAGGCGGAACCGGATGCCGAGGGACGCGCGGGCGGGGCAGACGCCGTTGATCTCGACGCCGAGTTGGAAGAGATTTTGGCGGCGTTGCCGGATGAGGAGAGCAGCTTTCGTCCCGGCGACACCTTGGTGGCGAACATCGACTTTCAGCAGGGAATGCACGAGTCGCTCGGGGACGCTGCGGCGTTCATTTCCGAAAGGCCGGCGGAGGCCGGGCAGGACGCCGCGAGGCGCAACGGCTCCAGCGGCGAGCTCAAGCCGCTCGACCCGGACGAAGCGCTGCGCCTGTTCGAAGAGTTTCAGGGGAGGAAGTCAAGCGAGCGAGAACGCACGGCGACCTCCGCGCAGGCGTCTACCGCCCCGGAGGCGACCGCGGCGGAGGAGCCCACGAGGGGAACGGAGAAGGAGGACGCACAAGAGGAAGAAAGCGACGGCTCTCTCTTTCTTTTGGATGAGCAAGTGGGACCCGGTGAGGACTCCAAAGTAAGCGTGGAGGCCGACGCTGGCGCCGCCGACGAAGCGAGCAACGATGGAGCGGGTGAACTCGAAGGGATTGAGGATCTGGATGCGTCGCTGCTCGAACAACTCGAAGCGTCGCTGAAGCAACAGTTCGCCGCGACG
>SKZP01000488.1 GCA_007127275.1 Planctomycetota bacterium | reverse complement strand
CTTTGGACCACCTTCGAAGAAGCGTTGCGCACGCAACCGTCGCAGACTCAAGTCGCGGCAAAGTCGTAAGGAGCCGTCAGGCGCACAGCCCATTCTCCCCACTTCGCGTTCGCCTCCCAAAGTGAGCTGTTTGACGGGTCGCGGCACTCGCCCGAGTCCAGGACTTGCGCCCGAGAGCCATTAAATTGGCATTGCGAAACATTGAATACGACCTCCACCGGGTATCCGCTTCAAAATTCCTCCGCGTCGTCGCCGGGTCGTGCGTTCGCCTCGGCGTATTCCTCCGGCGTCAGCAGGAAGTCGCGCTTGCTGCGCGTGCGTGCAAACACCTTGCGCACCTCGTTGAGGATGCGGCCCGGCGGGTAGCGCGGGCTGATGTGGGTGACGACGAGTTCGCCGACGTTGAGCTCCTGCGCAATCTCCCCGGCTTGCACCGCGGTAAGGTGGCCGTTCTGCGCGGCGCGCTTTGCCTCGGCGTGCGCGAAGTAGGCCTCGCAGAACAACACGTCCGCCTCGGCCAAGTGCTCGCGCAGCCGCTCTCGCACCGCCGGGGTGTCCCCCGTGTCGGTCACGTAGCCGAGGCGAATGCCGCGCTCCTTGCGTATGGCCTCGGCGGCGACCTGCTTGAGCTTCACCGTGGGCGCCTCCGTCGCGGTCGTCTCCTGCTCCTCCGCCTGCTTGGACTTGCCGCGACGCTGCTTCGCAGGCGGCGGTACTGTCTCCTCAGCCCCCGGCTCCTCGCCGCGCGCCAAACGTTCGAGCAACTCCCCGAGCCACGGCCCCGGCTTCACCCCCAACTGCAACAGCGCCTTCGAGTCGACGCGCCACTCATCCGGCAGCGCAAGGCGGTAGCCGAGGCAGGGCACGGTGTGATGCGCAAGGTCAAACGCAGTCAACGCCACGTCGCGGTCTTGATGCACCACCGGCGTGCGCGTCGCCTGCTCGCTGCGACCCATGCGAAAGCCGCGGCGGATATTGAGCTCCGTGCGCACCAGCGTCGCCTCGTCGACCACCTCGTGCACGTCCAGGCGGAGGCGCAAACGCTGCGCATAATTCCATTCGAATGCCTGCAACATTCCGGAGAGCGCCCGCGCAATCCCCTTGGGGCCGTAAACGCGTACAGGTTCTCGCGTGGCAAGGACCTGGCGAGCAAAGCTCGGAAAGCCTTCGAGGTGGTCCATGTGACGGTGCGAGATGCAAACGTCACGCACTTCGTGGGCCAGCGCCTTGGGCACCTCCATGGGACCCGTGTCGAACAACAGGGTACGGGCCGACTGCACCAGCGTGACGAACAAATGCTGGTCGTTGTACGACGAATTCAAGACGGCGAAGCGCAAGCGGTTTTCGAGCACGGGTGCCACCGAGACAGGAACAAGCGGGCCGAGCAAGGGAAGCGTACCAAAGGAGTGCCCGGTGGCTAGTGGCAGAAGGCTGCGTCAACGCTGTGTTGGGCGCGAACTCGCACGGGATGGCATACTGGGAGGAAGCAGCCGGCTTCCAGCACGGATCCGGAAGCCGGATTGCCGTTGAGATTTCACGGAAGGGGCGAGCGGACGACGCGGCCCTCCGAGGCAAGCCGACGGGTTTCCGTGCGTGTCCCGAAGGGCTCGCACCTGCCGCTGGCCTGCCTCGTCAAAACGACACGGCGTTCGGGTGGGATCCCCTGGGACGTGGGCGGGGACGCGCTTTTCGTTCCGTGTCACCACTCGACCCTCGACAAGGAGAGTGGATACAACTCGCGCACCATGCCACATACGTCCAGGGCCGCCGCCCGTTGGCGCCGCCCGTTGGCGCCGCTGGCTTGAACGAATGCTTCGACACTTGGGATTGCTCGGATGACCTTGCTTGCACCCACTTGGCTGTTGCTGTTGCCCGTGCTCGCCGCCGCGTTTGCCGTTGTGGCGTGGCGCCGTCGCGGTGCGGCGAGGGTGCACCTGCGGCGGTTGCTTTGGCCGGCGGTCCTACTTGCGCTGATTGTCGTTGCATTGGCCGGGCCGCAGGTTCGCGGCGAGGAGCGCTCGCGGCACCTGTCGTTGATTGTCGACCTTTCGCCGAGCATGCTTGCGCGCACCAGCGTCGAGGAGCTGGCGCACGAAGCGGCCGCGGCCATTGCGCAGCTCTCCGCGCACGACCGCGTCAGCGTGATTGCCGCGGGTCGCGCTCCACGTGTCTTGATTGCGAACGCGCCCCGCAGCGACGAACACTCCAACGACGAGGACGGCGACGACCCGGCCACACGCTGGCAACGGCGGCTGCTTGATGCGTTCGCAACGGCCGCCGGTACGAAACATCAGCGCCCCGGGACCGACCTCGCCGCGGCCTTGGAGGTGGCCCTTGCGCAGCGGCCGGCGGAGATGCCCGGTGGGATTCTGCTGTTGAGCGACGGCCGGCACACCGCCTCCCCGGCGGAGCTCGAGGCGGCGCGCCTGCTGGCGAATCAATCCGGCGTAGCCGTCGAGGCGCGGCTGGTCG
Organism: Planctomycetota bacterium; assembly: GCA_007127275.1. Lineage (GTDB taxonomy): Bacteria > Planctomycetota > UBA8742 > SKZP01 > SKZP01 > SKZP01. Next base: position 8,042 of record SKZP01000488.1, on the reverse strand, counting down.
GGGCGGCGGCGTTGTCCAACGTGGCGCTGCTTGACGGCGAGGCGCCAAGGCAGGTGCCAACGGGCCGGCGCTACCGCTTGGGTGCTACGCTGCGCGTCGAAGGGTCGGAGCCGGTTGCGGTGACGCTTTGGATTGGCGGGCGCGGCGGACGCACCTTGAGCGCGGCAACGTTGACGCTCACGCATCACGGCCGGCCCCTGCCGCCGGTTGCGGGCACTGCGAAGACGTGGCGGCTCGCTCCGGGCACCTACCGCGTCGAAGTGGATGCCCCGGCGCAGCACGAGCCCGGCTTCGTGCCGCACGAGATTCGCATCCGTCACGTCGAGCCGCCGGAGGCGAACGCGGTGAACGCCGACGACGCGGTTGCCGTCGGTACCGTCGTTGCCGACGAGTCGGTGACACTGCTGACCGAGGACGGCGAGCCGGGCTACTTCGGGGAGTGGCTGAGGCGCGTACGTCCGGAGCTTGAGGTGCGCGCACTCTCACCGCGGGACGCCGCGTTGCCGCAAACGCCGGCCGACTTTCTCGGTACTGGCGCCTGGGTGCTCTGCGGGGTCAGCCGCGACGACTTTGCCTCCTTCGACGAATTCGCCGCCTTTGACGCAAGTCTTGCCGCGGCCGTCGAACGACACGGGCTGCGCATGATGATGCTCGGCGGCCCGCGCGCCTTCGGCCCCGGCGGCTACATTGACTCGCGCCTCGAGGACGTCCTGCCGGTGGATCTGGACCCCAACCGCGACGTCGCCGCGGCGGTTGCCTTTGTGCTCGACACTTCGGGGAGCATGGCCGAGGGGGACCGCATGGCGCGCGCGGCGCAGGCGGGGGTCCGCCTGCTTGAACGGCTGAGCGAGCGGGATGTCATTGCGCTGATCCGCTTCGAAAGGAGCCCTCGGTTGGTGATGCTGCCGGAGGCGGGTGCGGACGGTTTTTCGCCGAGCAGTGACGCAACGCAACGTCATATGGTCGCCGAGCTCGACCGGCTGACCCGGGGGCGCCACGACCTGTTGGGCGGCACGACCGACCTTTACAAGGCACTGCGCGAAGCCGTCGAGCGCCTCGCCGGGCGCGACGAGGATGCGAAGCTCGTGCTGATGCTCACCGACGGCGAGCCGACCGACGGTCACACGTGGTTCAACGAATACTTCGAGCGCCTCGTCGCCACGGCACGCGAAAACGAGATCATTCTCGCGGTACTCGCCACGGAGCCGGTGGATGTGCCGCCGGTCAACGGACGCCACTCAGTGCTCGGGGGGTTGCGCGAGGCCACGCTGGTAGACCCGGAGCTGGGCACGGTGGAGCGCGTCGAGGACTTGGCGGAGCTTCCGCAGGTGTTCATTGACCAGCTTGCCGAGGCGCGGGGGCCGTTGCTCGCGGAGCCGCTGGCGGAGGGAGAGCCGGGGTATGCCGTGCTGGATGCGGCGCAGCGCAAGCTGGGCCCACACGTGAAGAGGTATGCGCGCACGAAGCTCAAACAGCAGAGGCACATTGTCGCGCCGTTGTGGTTCCCGGACGAGGAACCGCTGCTCGCCGAGTGGAGCGTCGGTGCGGGCTTCGCCGCGGCGCTGATGCTACCGCTGGAGCGGGTGGAGATGCTCGGCGAGGAGTGGGAGGCGGTGCTGACCGAGGCGGAGCATCCGGTGCGCGAGGCGCTGCTGGAGACAGTGGACCGACTGGTGGCCCCCACACCGCGGGTGCCGTTTGCCACAGCGTTGGAACGCGACGACGCAGGGGAGGCGCAAGTGGTCGTACACGTTGACGCGGCGCTCACGGAGTCGGCGACCCGGCGCGCCTGGGCGGAGTCGGCGGGCTTTGCGTTGCGCCTGGAGGAAGAGCCGGAGGCGCACGACCGCGCCGAGCACCGCGGGTGGCGAATTCCCGCCAGCACCCCGAGCCGTTTCGTCGCCCCCCTTCCGGAGCCGTTGCGGGAAGGTGTGAGTTTCACCAGTGTGCGCACGCCGGACGGCAGATATGCGGAGCACGTCGTGTTGGCGGCACCGCTACACCCCGAGTGGCGCGACCTCACCGCCGACGCCGCCACGCTGGAGCGGCTTACCACCGCCCCTCAAGGAATTCACGCCTGGCTCGCCGGCCGCGCGCCCACCGAGGGGGAGCCGGCACCTCTCGCACCGTGGCTCGCACTTCTGGCCGTACTCGCATTGATTGCCGACGCCGCCGCGCGCCTCTTGCGTCGCCGCCACGTATGACCATGTCCGTGCGCAAACACACGCTCACGCGCAAACCACTTGCTGCAGGAATGGTTCTCGGTCGCGGGCAACGCAACGCGCCCCAGGCCACCGACGAGGACGGCGGGTCGTAGGCAACCAATTCTGATGCCTGGGCGCGTGTCTTACGGGGCGTCTGGGGTGCGCGTGTAGGCCATCTTGAGAAGCAGGTGGTCGGTGCAGCCGACAAGGTCGTAGAGTTCGAAGTCGAAGCGCGACTCGTCACGCAGGCGGTACACATACTTCACCGCGCGGCCGACAATGCCCATCATGGGCTCGTCTTGCTGGCCGTAAAGGTTCAGCACCTGCTGGTCACCGTCGTCACACAGTGTACCCGTAAAGTGAATCAGCGAGGTACTTAGGCTGTCAATCCAGGTGCCGACGAACAGATTGCGGTAGGTGTCGAAGCCCAGCGTGTGCAGCCCCTCGGCTTCGACAAGGTCGAACGCACCGGGCCCGGCAGGCACGGCCGTGGTGCCGCGGTAGAGCATCTGCAGAAAGCGTCCGCCGAACAGGCGCTCTCCAATGGCTTCCCCTCGGGTATGAATGGGCGCCTGGTCGTGCCCGGAGGCGAAGAGTTGCGTCTCGGTCTGCCACTCTCCCTCGAAGTAGGCGAGCGTTTCGTGCTCCTGCGCAACGGTGACACTGCGCTTCCAACGCTGAATCATTGCCGCCGCTTCCTCGCTCGACGGGGCTCTTGATTGCGAGCGTGTTTGCAGCGCAGCCGTACGTTCCCGCGTTTCCTCGTGCATGGAAGCCGTGTGCTTGTGTGCCGTTCAACGCGCCGTGTGCCGGAACGTCGAGTGCTCAGGTGTTCCAAGAAGGCATGCTGCGACGTACCCGTAGTGGCAACGCCCTGAATGCCGGCGCGGATTCCAACCACCTTGGCACCCGACGTGGCCTCGCGTCGCGCCGGGGTCTTGCGTATCCTCGCGGTTAACTTCGCGCCGCTGCGGCTTGGCGTACGCGGAGCCCGCGCTACGGATTGAGGTTGGTCTCACGTGTTTCCCGTTCGCCCGTGCTCCGAACCCACTGGTTGAAACCCGAGGACCCACCCGCGCACCGAGGAAGACGCAGAATGAACGACGTCGCGAAGCACGCATCCACAGCGACAACGAAAGGTACCGTTCACACCGCAAGGGGCGTGCTGTTCGGACTTTTCCTTTTGCTTGGCGCGCTGGCGCTTTCCCCTGCACTGGCCGAGCCGAACGACAACCGCGGCGCCGACGACAGTGGAAACGGAAACGAAGACGGAAGCGAGAACGGCAGCAACGACAACGAGGCCGAGCGCGTGGAAGGACCACTCGAATACGCCGAGCGCGTCCCGAGTCCAGGAACCGACGAGGCGCCGCCGGAGCCGGGCGAGCCGTCGCGTTTGACCGTTCGCCTTGCCGTGGATGCCGAGCTTGCTCGTGAGCATCTGGAGTCGGTGACGCGCGCTCGGCGACGGCGCCCGCAGCGGTATACGCAAAACGGTCCCGACGGCGCTGACGGCGGCCTCTTCGCCGACTTGAACAATTACGACTACCGCTACTGGTACGAACGCGGTCCCTTCGACGTCCGAGCAAGTAAAAGAGGGTTGCACGTGCGTTCGCGGATTGAGGCGAATCTCGACGCGCGAACTCGGCTGTTGCCGCAAACGCCGCGCATTGAGCGACGGTTGCGCAACCGACGTGTCGACATTGGCGCCGACTTGTCCGTCGGCGTGGATGAGGAGTGGAACCTGAAGGTCGAGGTCGAGGAGTTTCATCTCGAGGTGCTCGACCCAATCACCATTGAGATTGCCATTCCAGGCGCAGACCCTGTCGAGCTTGCCGACGTGACGTCATACGTGGAGGAAGAGTTGCGCGCCCTGCTTGAGGAGCGACTCCCCGGGCTGATCCGACACGTCGAGGACTCGGTGAACCTGCCCGCGGCCGTGGGCCGCACCTGGCACGAGATCCTCGGCACGCCGCACCGCTTCGAGTTGCCTGGCGAACCGGAGGGGGCCGAGTTTCTCCTGCGACCGAGCGAAGCGGCGCTGGGCGACGTGCACGGCGACAACGGCAGGTTGTTGATTGACATCGAGGTGGTGTGCCGGCCACTGCTTTCGCTTGCCGAGCTTGACTACGAGTCGCCCGAGCTTCCGCCAAACGGCGAGCTGGAGTCGGCCGGGGCGCCGTTTCACGTGCTTGCCGAGGTTCTCTTGCCACTGGCGCGCCTTTCGGAACAACTCGACTCAACCATTGTGGCGGATTCGGACGACGAGGAACGCGCCGCGCGCTGGCGAATGGAGGAGCGCAACATTTGGGTGCAGATTCGCCACGCGAACGTGACCGCCGACGGCGACGAGTTGATGGTGATGTTGCTCGTCGACTCGAACCTCCATCCAGAGCGTCCCGCTCGTATCGGCTTGCTGACGCGGCCGGAGCTTTCCGAGGACGGGACCACGCTGACCTTCGAGGATCTGCGCATGACCGAGACCACGGCGCAGTGGTGGCGCACGCGCTACCGGCTGTTACCGGCCGAGCCGCTGCTCGAGCGGGTCGCCGAGTCGCTGGTCTTCGACTTCGAGCCGGAGTTGAGCCGCGTGCGCGACCAAGTCGGCGAGTTCCTGACCCGAACGCATCCCTTGAATGAGAATCATCAGCTACGCGGCGAGGGCGGACTCGACGAGCCCGTGCGGCTGCGAGACATTCGCGTCAAGGAAGCGGCCGGCGAAGCGGAGTCCTTCGACGAGGACGACGCGCGCCGCCACCTGGCCGGCAACGTCGGCGCGAGCGCGGTACTTTATGTCGAGTTCGCCGGCCGCATGCTCGCGCACATTGAGCCGCGCAGCGAGTGACCCTTCTGTTCGCATGTCTGACTGCACGCGCTGGTTCGCGTAACTCCGCCGTATCACGTGTGGCCTCTGCGTAGGCCGTCCGGCAGCCCACCGACGCCGCCGGTGGGTTTGAGGACCCACGAATTACCGAGAACGGAGTTTGCCCGCAGATCCGGGCACGTGGCGTGGCCCACGGTCATGGCGGCACGAGTACGCAGCTAGCCGAACAGGGTGTGGCTCGTGACTTCGAGGCCAAGTTCACGCAAGTAGAGGAAAAGCTGCGTGCGGTGATGAATGTCGTGCTCAATCAACGCAGCCACGGCACGCGCGACGGTCATGGTCACGCCCCAGGGCATCTGAATCTCGCGGCGCTCGAACTCGGCGTCGCTGAGCTGAGCGAGCAATTCCTCGGTGCGCGTCACCGAGGCCTCGAGTCGTTCAAGCGCCTGGTCACGCGTTAACTCCTCGGGCACGTGTGGCCGTTCCCAGACGCCGAGCACAATGCCCGACGCCGTTTGGCCCCCAATGGTTGCGAGATGCCCGGCAAGCTGGCGCAACGTAAACATCCCGGGATGCGGCGCCCAGTCCAAGCGCTCCGGCGGTATCAACTCGAGCAGCCGCCGCGTGCCGCGCTGCACATCACGGAACTGGCGCATTAAAACGTCCCGAGCCACCGAAGCCGCCATGTCGAACCTCCTGCGTTGCCACCAACAGTCGTCACCCCAAGATGCGGGAGTACGAGGCTCGCTGCTCCGCGTCGCGGACAACATCCGCGTCGGCAGTGTACGTACCAGCGCAGTGCGGTCGTACCAAGTCCGCGCATGAGTTTGGCACGGGACCCCGCCGACGCACCGCCGACGCGCCGCCGAGGACTGAAGTGGGTCCGCAACTCCGGGGAGTTGAAAGCAGGGGTCGAGACGCGGTGATGCCAAAGGAGGCAGTGCGAACGCCGACGGGGTGCAGCCGGCTTTTGTTGGGCCACAAAATCAACCACCCGCGCATTGAGTTCCGTAGTTTCAAGCCCACGAGCCGCGGCCCGTGGGCTTTTCCGGATTCCAAACGGCCAGCGGGTCAGAGCGTCTTCCAAACGTAGGGCGAGCCACCGCACCCGCCCCGTGCGCAACGAACCCGTCAGCAACCGTCGGCGTACAACCCGCATGCTGAATGAATGCGCCGTACTCCGCCGGCGGGATGAGTAGGGCGGGCACGGAGGCCGCCCTACGTACGTAGTTCCATCCAAACATTTTTCTGCAACAAGTCTCGAGGTGTGAAATTCGGACTCCGCCCGTGGTCGCACCCAGCACGGGCGTTTTGCCTCACGGGCAAAGCCCGTGGGCTTGGCCTCCACCTTTATCAAACCAGAGATGCACGGCGCCGACCGACGGATCTTTTTTACCGGCTCGGTTTCGCGTACTGTTTTTCGTTGGATGAGTCGCGGCGTCGAAGCCCGGCCAAGTAAAGCGAGGCGTTTGTGTCGCATTCGCATACTCAATCACGAACGACGACGGAGCGGACGACAAGGCTCTGTTCGTTTGACTACGAGGCGTTGCGAGAGCGGGTCGAGTCGGCCCCGCCGCGGGTGATTGGGGACTGGGCCGAGTTTGCGCATCCGTACCAGGCACCGGCAGAGCCTGCGTGGCCTGCACCGCTGGACTTGCGTTCTGCGGAGCTTTCCGAGTTGCGCGACCGCTTGGGGTGGGACGCGTGGCGGGTTTGTCTGTGGACGGCGGCGGACATGGCGCTTGCGCTGTTTCGCCTGTATGCGTGGCGCCGGGCGGAGGCGGACTCCGCCAATCCGAGGGAAGCAACGGCGCATCCAAGCGCGCTGCCTGTGCCGCGGACGGAACCTAGTGTGCCTGAGCCGTATCCCCGAGCGGACTGGATGGTCGCCGCGCAGCGCGTGGTGGCCGAAGCTCGCGCCGTCTTGTGGGAGGCGAGCCATCCGTTGGACTTGTACGAAGCGGCGACCGAGTTCTTCCTGATTGAGCACGAGACGCTGCCGCAGCCTGGGCGATATGCCTGGTTCGCCATCCGCAACGCGCTGCACGGCTGGACAGGCGGGGTGCGCCACTTCGTCCAGGCGTGGCTTGCGGCGCACCGTATGGACCCGGCCGACCGCGCCGTTCCCTCGCGGGTTTTCGACGCGTGGTGGCAGCGGTGCCGGTGCCGGCTCGCATTTGTTGACGCGGCGTACGCACATACGAGCGAAGATTTGTCCGGCCACGCGGTGCAAACGGTGGTCACGCGCGCCATTGCGAGCCGCCACCCCCGGCGCAGCGACGCAAGTAGCCTCGTGCTGCACTGGCTCAACAAATCCGGCGACGGGCGCGGCACCGCACCGAGCCCCGACGGCCCGGCAAGCCCGCCGGACGAGGGACACTGGTAGCAAACAGAGCGCACCTCGGCCGAGACGCTGCCGCGGACGACGCCACAAGGCACGTGGCGCGCACAGGGCGCGGCGAGCGGCGCACTACGCGGGTTTGCGTGCGTAGGTGATGACACCGTAGTTGCCGCACACGCTGTGGTGCTCGACCTCGGCGCCTAGCTCCTCGCGGAGGATCCGTTCCCACGGTGCGGTAAAATGTTTGACGTGGTTCTTGCGCAAGTACCAGGTGAAGATGCGACCGAAGAGTGGCCACCCCTTGAGTTCGCCGAAGTCGAGGATCATCAGCGTCCCGCCGGGCTCGAGGTGCTCCCACGAGCAGCGCAGGCTCGCCTGCCAGTCGGGGATCATGGAGAGCGCGTAGGCGTAGCTGATGACCGTGGGGCGGCCATGTGACTCGAACTCGGGTAGCGAGTAGTGCTCGGCGTTCGCTTGCACCGTCACGGCGACCTCCTTGAGGCGCGGGTCGCGGTCCATTTTTCTTTGCGCGACCTTGAGCATTTCGTCGCTCAAGTCGAGCGCCCAAAGGCGGCTGAGCTTCGTTTGCTGTTTGAGGATGAAGGGAATGTTCAGGCCAGTACCGCAGCCGACGTCGAGGACGCGCGCGCCCTCGGGAATTTCAAGGCCGGCAAAT
>SKZP01000537.1 GCA_007127275.1 Planctomycetota bacterium | reverse complement strand
GTAGGTGACAAACAGCGGGCGAGCCGCAAGCCCCCTCATTTCTTCGCGCACGTCAATCTGTAACGTTCGCCAGCCGGGGGAGAGCAGCACGAACGCGGCAATCTCCTCGTCCACTGCCGCGGTAAGGGTGGCAATGCTTGCCCCAATGCCTGCGCCGACAACGGCGATTTGTGTGGGGTCGCAGCCGGCCGCCTCGATCAGAAACTGCTTCGCGGCGCGCACGTCCTGGGTCATGGCGCGAAACCACTCGGCGTCCCGCGAGAGGTAGCGCTTGCGTGCCTCGTGCTGCTCGTCGGGTCGGCCCACCGAGGCGTGGTTGCCGCGCAAGTCGAGCGCGAGCGCGTTGTAGCCACGGCTGTGCAACGCCTGCAGCAGCGGGTCGAACGAGGTGCGGTTGTCGTGAAAGCCGTGCAGGCAGATCACGCCGCGCGTCGAAGTTCGGTCTCGCATCAACGTGCCGGCCAGCGGAAAGCCGTCCTCGGCCGGGACGCTGACAATCTCCGCGCCCAACGGCGGAATCACCACCGGCACCTCGAGCGTCTCGGTGCCGCCGCAGCCGGGCAGCGCCGCCGCGGTGAAATAAGCCAGGCCGCAGAGCAAGAGCGCGCGCATCTTTACTCCGTCTCCGAACGCGGATCTTCGTCGACGTTGCTGCGGTCTTCGTCGACCTCGTCAGTTGAGTCGAACTCGCCGCTGTCGTCGTCGAAGTCGTCGTCGTCGAAGTCGTCTTCGTCTTCGTCGACGTCGACGTCGACGTCGACGTCGGCCAGGTTTGTGTAGTCCGCGTCCTCCTCGTCTTTGAAGTCATCCTCGTCAACGCCGTCGGAGGACTCCGTCACGCTGGCACGGTCCCTCTCCTCGTCCGGCGAGCCGCTTCGCACATCCTCCGCGCCGTCTTGTTCCTGTTCCGCTTCGTTGGGCTCCGCTTCGTTTGCCTCGGGCTGTTGTTGCGTGCGAAGCGTCTGCTCGTCGACCTCCTCGAGGTCAGCTTCCTGGGGCAGGTCCCGCAGGCTGCGCAGGCCGAACTGCAACAGGAACTGATTCGTCGTGCCGTAGAGGCTCGGGTTGCCGGGGACGTTCTTGCGGCCGACGACCTTGATCAGGTCGCGCTCCATTAGGGCACGGATGTGGTGCGAAGATCCGACGCCGCGGATCGCGTCCACCTCGGCGCGCGTCAGCGGCTGGCGGTAAGCAATGATGCTCAACGTGGTCAGCGCTGCCGGTGAGATCCGCGTCGCCTGGCGCTCCCGCTCGAGCTTCTTGACGAAGCCGGCAAACTCGGGGCGCGTCTGCAGCAGGTAGCCGCCGGCGCGCTCGACAAGCTCAAAGGCCCGGCCGCGGCGCTCGTATTCCTCGCGCAGCCGCGCCGCCGCTTGGCGAATGGGCACGACACTGTCCAGTTCCATCAACTCACGTAGTCGTTGCGCAGCAAGCGGTTGGCTGGACACGAACAACAGCGCCTCCATGACTTGCGCTACCTGCTCCGGGCTCTGCGGCGCGGCCAGCTCCTCCTCCGGTGCCTGCTCGTCGAGTGCGGCTCCGGCTCCGGCTTCCAGGGCGGCGGGCGGAGTCGTTGCCGCGGTTGCAGCTTGTGGTTGCGGCTGCTGGCCTGCCACGGCTCCGTTGTCGTCTCCGTTGTCGCCGGCTGATTCGCCGCTGCTGCCAGGGGTCTCGACGGGCGAAGGGATGGGCTCGAAGCGCTCGGCTTCGCGCTCCTCGGTGTTCACCCACTCGGGGTCGCGGAAGCCGGGGCGCTCAATCTCTTTCACGCCGGGCAAGGCAAGCGAGGGATCCGCCTCGAACTCGCGCTCCGCTGCGGGGTCGTCAACCTCGGCCTCGGCCTCGTCCTCTTCCTCTCCCGCAGGCACCGCACGCATTGGCGGCGGCGGCGAGGACTGCTCCTTCTCCTCACCTCCCGAGCCTGCGGGGGGCTGCGCCGGATTTTCCGGGTGCTCGTCGCCGGAGGTGGAGGAGTCGGTGGGTGGCGGGGTTTCGGCGTACATATCGAATTACGTGCCTCCCGACAGGCATGATGCAAGGAGCGGAGTAGCACCCGTTGATACCAAACAGGAGCGCCACGCTACACGCATAATGGTCATAACGCATGCATTCCGCAGTTGGGGATTCTACGCATTCAAGTCCACGGGCTGCGGCCCGTGGCTCCTCGTCGACAGTCGCGACCGGCCCACAGGCCGCAGCCCGTGGGCTTGTAGATTCAACAACTCCCCAATTGCGGAACGCACCGCGGCAAAAGCGTCACGACTCGACGGCGAGGAGGGGCATCCACTCGTCAAGGCAATCCAAGGTACTTTGGACCCAAAAGGGGCCTCCCCGGGACCCGCGGAGTGGATGCCGGCAGGTTCGACGCGGGGTGGCCGTTCGGTGCCGCGAACGACGTTTCTTGTTTCGTTCGCTGCAAACCCCTGTTGCATGTCTTCGGACAGCGGTCCCCGAGTCGGCTGGCTCGTGATTGGCAGCCGCGCCTTGCGACCCGATGGCTGCGAGCCTATGATCAGGGCATTGGGCAGAATCTTGCATGCACCGCCTCCGCGCCACGTCCGCAACGTTGATCCACCTCATGCGACGACGGGATACATGTCACAATGCCCTCGCGGTCGACCCTCGCGAGTTCCCGGAAAAGGGCTCGCTGGCGGAAAAAATGCGGTTTTTTCTGCGTTACGCCGTGCTGGCACCGTCACCGTTCAACACCCAGCCGTGGCGCTACCGCAT
>SKZP01000690.1 GCA_007127275.1 Planctomycetota bacterium | reverse complement strand
CCGTCTGGGAGCGCGGCCTCAAGCGCGGCAAGTGGAAGGCGCACACGGTTACCAAGACGACGCTGACCTGCACGGCCGAGGAGTTCATCATTGACGCCGACCTCGACGCCTACGAGGGTGACCGCCGCGTCTACGCCCAAACCTGGCACGAACGGGTGCCTCGCGACCACGTGTGACGACCCCATGCACACGTGGCACGGCGGTGGGTGGCGTCGCTTTTCCCTTCATGTCGGATGTGCTAGGATCCGCCGCCGTTTGTGGGTCTCGCTGCGGATGCGTAGTCACCGCGGTGACCACCTACGATGACTGTTCAAACCAACGCAAAGGATCCCGGTATGTCCGCAGTGCCCTTCGAAGACGAGAAAACGTTGCGTGCCACGAGTCGCCTTGCGCCGGAAGAGGATGACGAAGACGAAGACAGCGACGATGAGAAGGAGGTGACGCCCGAGAAGGCGAAGGGGGACGAGCTGCTGAAGCTCATGCTCGACACCCGCACGATCCTCGTCGCGTCGCCGGTCAGCGACAAGCTCTATCAGAAAGTCGTGCAGCAGTTGACGCTGTTGGAGACCCGCGACCCGGAAAAGCCGATTTTCGTGTACGTGAACTCACCGGGCGGCTCGGCCGACTCGGGGTTCGCCATTTACGACGCGATGCGCTTCTCGCGCAGCCCAATTGTCACCGTATGCAACGGCATCTGCGCCTCCGCCGCGGTGATCATCTTCCTCGGCGGCACCGCGGGCAAGCGGTACTCGCTGCCAAACAGTCGCTTCCTGATTCACCAGCCCTCGACGGCAGCGCGCGGCCAGGCAAGCGACCTCGAGATTACCGCCCGTGAGATCATCAAGCTGCGCAAGCGCTACAACGAGATTGTCGCCGAGGCGACCGGCAAGTCCGTCGAGAAAATCACCGAGGACTCCGACCGCGACTTCTGGCTCGACGCCACCGAGGCGGTCGACTACGGCCTCGTAAGCAAGGTGGTCACGCAACGAAACGAGATCGAGGGATAAGGCGAGCGCAAGCCGCAAGCCCTGCGAGGCAAAGGCCTGAGCCTCCCTACTTCGGAAACCACGTGAAATCGGCGCCCAATGGAGCTGGCAGAAAATCAATTCCGAACGTTGAGCGTCACGAGCAAGCGTGACGAGTCACATCAAGCCGCGCAACCGACGACAACGAAGCAGAGCCAAGCGCAGTAGCTCAACTTCGGAAGGTATTTTCTGACAGCTCCTAAGGCTGCGGACGCACACGCAACCTTGAAGCCTCGCGAGGTCGGCCGAAGGTAGCCCAGGGCGGCAGCCCTGGGTTGCCGTGGGCGCGCCAGACATCACGTTCCCCCGCAGTCCGCTCCCGCCTCGCTGTCGAGCGGGAGAGTGGGAGTTATGCGCCCGCTCCCACAAACCCAGGGTGCCTCCCCGGAGGGAAGCCCACGGCAGCCCCTGCGGGGTCACGGAAATGACGACATAAACGCCGGATCTCCGCATAACGGGAAGGCACGCGAACGAGGGGCGAATGCAGGGTACAAGCCCGAATGTCGTACCTGGAACTGCTTTTCCCGGCGGACGAACGGGAGTTACCGACGCAGGCAGTGAGTTTGGGGAAGCGGCAAGCGTTCGCCTCGTTTCGCCTCGCTATTTCTTGCCGCGAAGCGGCAACACGAGCGTGAACTTCGACCCGCGGCCCTGCTGGCTTTCGACGAGGATGTCGCCAGCGTGCGCCCGTGCAATTTCGCGGGAGAGCGTAAGCCCCAGGCCGGAGCCGTCGATTCCTTTCGTTAGCGTGTCGTCGACGCGCCAGAACTGGTCGAAGATGCGCGGCAAGTCCTCTCGTCGGATGCCGACGCCGTTGTCGATCACCTGAATCTGCACCGCCTCCTGGTTGCGCCAGCGCGTGCGGGTCAGGCGGATTGCCGCAAGCTTTTCGCCGACGCTGTACTTGATGGCGTTCTCGAGCAGGTTCAAAAGCACCTCGCGCACCGCGTCACGGTCGAACGAAAACTGTGGCAGATTGCGCTCGATGTAAAGCCGAATCACCGCCCCCTTCTGCACCGCCTGCTTACGGAAGAAGTCAATGGTGTCCCGCACCACGGTCTCGATGTCGTCCTCGCGGAAGTGGTAGACCTTGTTGCCCATCTCCATCTTCGAAAAGTCGAGGACGCGCTCGATCAGTTTGCTCAGACGCTCAGACTCCTGCTGGATGATGTCGAGGCAGCGCTTGATCTCCTCCTCGCTTTGCGCCCCGCCCAACTGCAGGGTCTCGATAAACAGGCGGATGCTCGTCAGTGGCGTCTTCAACTCGTGGGTGACGCGGCTGACAAAGTCGGTCTTTTGCCGCGCCTCGCGGATGTCCTTGACCAGGGCGCGAATCATCAGCACGGCACCGACGGCGACGAACGGCATAAAGATGGCCAGCAGCGCAAGGTTGACCGTCGCACCCACTTGGCTGCCGTGGCGAAAGGCGCCGATGTCATCCTTCATCTGCACCGCGATCCACCAATGCGGCAGCCCGCCGCGCGCGCTGACAAGCACCGAGCGCTCTCGTGGCTGTGTCTCCGTGTCGCGAATCAGCACCAACTCGCCGGCCGGCAACTCCATGCTTTCGAGCAACGGGCGGATCAGTCGCTCCTCGACGCGCGCCTCGTCGAACCAGGCGATGCCGACCCACTCGTTTCCCTGTTGCTCCAGGGGGTCGAGCACCGAGACAAGGGCGAAGTGCTCCCCTCCGGTCTGGCTGTCGCGGTGGTT
>SKZP01000518.1 GCA_007127275.1 Planctomycetota bacterium | reverse complement strand
TTCCGATCTCTTCACTCAGCCTGGCCGAGATCGCAGGCGGTATGATGTATTGCGTCAAATTTCCCACGACCCGACGCGCTCGCAGCATGCAATCGCCGCGGAAGTGGGGCTTTCCGCCGCGGCGGTCAACCGCTACATCCACGAAATGATTGAACAAGGGCTGGTGCAAACCGTCGGCAACACCAACAAGACGACGCAGTACCATTTGACGGCAGATGGGCGAGCGGAGCTGGCCCGCTTGGAAAGAGCCCAGGTTGAGAGTTTGCTCGGATTCTCGCATGAACTGCGCGCAGTGATTGCGGATACGCTCAGGGTTTGGCACCGCGAGAGGATGCGCGGTGTCGTCGTTGCCGGGGCGAACTTCAACGGCGGACTCATTTGCTTGGTCGCCGAGTCGGTGGAGTTGCCGGTGCTTGCCCTGATTGACCTCAACGCCCAGCGCCACGGCGAATGGTTTCTGGGCCACGTCATTCAGTCTCCGAGGGTGCTGGAAGCGGGGTCGTGGGAAGGGTGCGGATTGATGAGCCTTGGCGCGGACAAGCGGGAAGAAACGGTACTGAACCAGCTCGCGCAGCACTTCGGTCTCGGCTACGTGGCACTGTGAGCGGGGCGCAACTCTCGAACGGAGACCGAGGCGGCGCACGGTTGCGGCCGGCCTACGACGCGATGAATTCTGTTCGCTTGCTAACAGTTCGCTAACGCTGCTAAGAGACGGTATGCTTTGTGGAGAGGGACGTGAGCGCGTACCGGCCACGTCACCTGTCTTAGTCGCAACTCAAGGAACACGCGCCGTATGAGCCAGCAAAGCCCCGTGAGCGTGACCGAGGCCGAGGTTGCAACGAGCCACGCCGTTGCCCAGTCGGAAACCAAGGCCGCGGTCGAGGCCGACCCGGCAAGTCCCGAGCCGCCCACACCGCACGTATCCGTGCGCCCCGCGGCCGACGCACAGGAACGCAGTGGCGAGTCGCCGTCGCACGAGGCACACGCGCAGAAAGTGAAGCCGCGCATTCAAACGGTGAACCTGCAGGCGCACTTCGGCAGCTTTCAAGTCCTTAAAGGGATTGATCTTAGCATCCCGGCCGGCTCGGTCACGGCCATCATTGGCCCCTCGGGATGTGGCAAGTCCACCTTCGTGCGCTGCCTCAACCGCATGCACGAGGTCGTGCCGGATGCGCGTGTGCAGGGCAACGTGCTGCTCGACGGGCACGACATCTACGCGGACGGTGTCAATCCGGTGCAGGTGCGCAAATACGTCGGCATGGTGTTTCAAAAGCCGAACCCGTTCCCGACCATGTCCATCCGCGAGAACGTTCTCGCGGGTTTGCGCCTGCAGGGGATGAGCACCCGCCGCTCCGAGGAACGCGTCGAGTCCAGCCTGCGCTCGGCGGCGTTGTGGGACGAAGTGAAGGACAAGCTCGACAAGCCCGGCTCGAGTCTCTCCGGCGGCCAGCAACAGCGCCTCTGCATTGCCCGTGCCCTCGCACTGGATCCCGAAGTGATCTTGATGGACGAGCCGTGCTCCGCACTCGACCCCATTGCCACGGCCAAGATTGAGAATCTGATTGATGAGTTGCGCGGGCGCTACACGGTGGTGATTGTCACCCACAACATGCAGCAGGCTGCACGTGTCGCCGACTACACCGCATACTTCCTCATGGGGGAGTTGATCGAGGTCGACCGCACCGCCGTCGTCTTCAGCAAGCCGGCGAACAAGAAGACCGAGGACTACATCACCGGCCGCCTCGGCTAACTGTGCATCTTCAAGCTGTGGAACGGTTGATTTTCCAAGCCCACGGGCTTCGTCCGTGGGTGCATCCGTTTCGGGCTTCGACCCACGAACAACGCCCCTGGGCTTGGCAGCGACATTCCACAAATGGACGTTGCACGCCTCGGCCAACCAGTCGCGGACGAATCCGTGTTGCCGGGCCACATACAGGGCTGGCGGCGCTTTCTCTCCGCTTGCGGCGCCCTCTCTCTGCTCGCGGCAAAGCGCATGTCCCGTGCACCGCGTATCAGGCGCATACGTTACGTAACGCACTTCCGAACGCCGCGGTTGTAGCCCTGACGGCGTGGAGTCGGTACAGTGACGGCACTTGATTCGCATTGCATACGAGAAGACTTGAGGAGGGGCAATGGGCACGTTCATGCGCTGGAGCCTGTTCGCAGGCCTGATGGCCGCACTCACCGTCGCCGCAGCGCCGGGACATACGGACCCGCGTCCTTCGGAGCGAGAGCGCGTGAACGACAACTCGCCGGCGTCCACGTCGGCGACGCAGGCCAAGGGCGGCACATGGGAAGGGCGGGCGGTCGTGGAGCAATTGCTCGACGACCTCGGTCAACGTGAGACGCTCGACGACTTGGTGCGCCAGTTCCACCGCTACGTAAGCATTTTCGACGAGCGAATCAGCGAGGAGCTGGGCGCGTCGCGGATCAGTTCCCTTGCCGAGCGGATGTTTGCCGACCCGCTGGGGCAGGTCGACGAGGCGCGGCAACTCACCGAGCCGCTGTTCGCCGCGCGGGACGGCGACGAGTTGCACAATGTGCCGGCGATGATTGCCGTGATGGCCGACGCGGCCGACGCGCCGCTCGGTGCGGTGGACGCGTACAGCCTCGGGTTGCCGGGCGTGCCGGGCGAGGGCAGCACGGTGGAGAGGTGGCTCGACTACATGGAGGCGCTGCTTACGCAGGCGGCCACCTACCGCGAACAGGCCTTTGCCGCGCTGGATGCGGAAGAGCTCGACT
>SKZP01000426.1 GCA_007127275.1 Planctomycetota bacterium | reverse complement strand
GCAAGTTTCTCGCCGAGCTTGTGGTGATACGTCAGCGCAAGGTCGCTCAACTCCGCCATCTCCCCCAATACGGCCACGTGACGCTGGGCACGGAAGTGTACGAGCGTCTCCAGGGCGGCCTGCATGGACGCGGGGTTAGCATTGTAGCAGTCGTCAATCAGCGTCAGCGCTCCGCCGGCAAGCTCGCGAATCTCGGACCGAAGCGAGGGCGGCCGCACCGTGCGCAGGCGGTGTTTGATCTCGCGCATGGCCACGCCGGCGTGCCAGGCGACGGCCAACGCAGCAAGCGCATTGCGCACATTGTACATCCCCGGCAGCGGCACGAAGAACGACTCGCGACGCGCCTCCGGCAAGCGCCGCCCGTTGCGCGCATGTTGCCAGCGCAGCGTAAAGTGTACGCCGTCGGCCCCCAGCGAAAGCCCCTCGGCGCGAAAGTCGCATTCCTTTTCCAGCCCGAACGTCAGGATGCGCGCGCCGTCGCGAGCGGCAGCCCGGCCGTACTCGCTGCTTTCGCAGTCGGCGTTGAGCAACGCAAGGCCGTCGTCGCTCATCTCCGCCAGCATGGAAGCCTCTTCCTGCATCACCCCTTGCTCACTCTTTAAGCCGTCGAGGTGGCTCGCGGCACTGTTCGTCAGCACGCCGAGGTCGGGCTGCACGACGCTGGCAAGGGCGGGAATCTCGCCGAGGCGGTTGCTGCCGAGCTCGACGACGCAGTAGCGGTGTTCCGGTCGGATGCCTAGCAGCGTTTGTGGCACGCCAATCAAGTTGTTGTCGTTGGCGCGCGTCTTGTGCACCTCATTGGTGCCGCTGCCTAGCAGGTGGGCAACGAGCTCTTTCGTCGTCGTTTTGCCATTGGTGCCGGTAATGCCGACGACGGTGCAGTGCGCATGTTCGCGGCGGTGCCACGCGGCAATCTTGCCGAGCGCGTCCACGGTATCACGCACGACCAGCAGCGGCCCCGTCGGGGCGGTCTCGCCGCAGGCTGCGGGATCACTGACTACGGCCGCCACGGCACCCGCCTCGAAGGCCTGTGCGACGAAGTCGTGGCCGTCAAAGCGCTCGCCGCGCACGGCAATGAAGAGGTCGCCCTCGCCAATCATCCGCGAGTCGGTGCTGACACGCTTGATCGGCTGCGGCCGGTATGCCGGCAACGCCGGGCCAAGCACAATGGGAGCGCCAACAATGGCACGCATCTCTTCCATGGCAACGGGACGAGCAAGGCGCGGACGAGAGTGGCGAGAAGTGGACATGGTGGTGGCTGGTGGCTGGAGGCTGGTGACTGGTGGCTGGTGGCTGGTGGCTGGTAGATCGTGGGTTTTCATCCGGCGCGGCGCTGCAGGGTGATGCGTGGCACGAGGCGGGAGACCAGTGCGTTGCGGGCGGCGGCTCGGTCGTCGAAGGGCTGTGATTCGCGGCCGACGACCTGGTAGGTTTCGTGGCCCTTGCCGGCAATCAACACAACCTCACCGGGCTCCGCGTTGCGCACCGCATGTTCAATGGCCTCGGCGCGCTCGGCAAAGGCGGTGGTGCGGCCCAGTGCCTCACTCGGCACACCTGCGGCAATGTCGTCGAGGATGGCGCCCGGGTCTTCGCTGCGCGGATTGTCGCTGGTGAGCACGACACGCTCGGCGTAGCGGGCGGCAATGGCGCCCATGCGGGGGCGTTTCGTGACGTCTCGTTCGCCGCCGCAGCCAAAGACCACGGTAATGGGCGCGTTGACGTTCGAGGCGCGCAACGCACGCAGCGCCTTCTCCAGCGCATCCGGTGTGTGCGCATAATCCACGAAGACTTGCACCGGTGCCGCTTCATGCCCCGGCAGCACGACCCGCTCCAGCCGGCCGGGCGCTCCCTTGATGGTGCGCAGCAACTCGGCAATCCGTTCCGCCTCGTAGCCCAGCGCATGCGCCATGGCGAAGGTGCCGAGCACGTTGCGCACGTTGTACTCGCCGCACAACGGCGTCTCGACATTCACCGCACCACCGGGATAAAGCAGGCGAAAGCGGCTTCGAGAGGCGGAGCAGAGCACCATGCTGGCGCGGTAGGCGTTGTGGCGGCCAAGCCCGAAGGTGCGCGCCTCCGCCTTGCTGGCGGCGAGCATACTGCCGAGGTGGTCGTCGTCGCCGTTGAGCAGGGCGACACCCTCTTGTGGGTCAAGCTGAGCGAAGAGGCTCGCTTTGGCGTGGGCATATTGCTCCAACGTTTCGTGGTAGTCGAGGTGATCTTGCGTGAGATTCGTGAACAGTGCCGTGGCGAAGCGCAACCCGTGCGTGCGTTGCTGGTCGAGTGCTTGGCTGCTGACTTCCATGGCGGCGTAGCGGCAACCGTTGGCGTACATAGCGGCAAGTGCCTCGTGCAACTCCTCCGCCGGCGGCGTGGTGTACGCAGCGGCGGTGACGGGGCCTGCGCCGAGGTCGGTGTCGACGGTGCCGAGGCGGCCGCACGACTCACCGAGGGCGGTCAGCAGCGCATGCGCGAGAAAGGCCGTTGTTGTCTTGCCGTTGGTCCCCGTGACGCCCACGAGTTTCAGCGCCTCGCCGGGATTGCCGTGCCAGGCCGCGCTCAACTCGGCCAAGGCGCGCCGCGCATCCTCGGCGAGAATCAGCGCCACACCACGCGGCACCTCGAGCGGCCGCTCTGCAACAATGGCCGTCGCGCCTGCCTCGAGTGCTTGCGGCACAAAACGCGCGCCGTCGACGTGGCGGCCGCGCACCGCGACGAATAAGGTGCCCGGCTGCACGCGACGCGAGTCCTCGGT
>SKZP01000503.1 GCA_007127275.1 Planctomycetota bacterium | reverse complement strand
CGCTGCGCGAGCGTGGCGTAAAACGAGTGCTCGACGTTGCGACCGGCACGGGCTTTCACTCGGTGCGCCTGCTGGAAGCCGGGTTTGACGTCGTCAGCGCCGACGGCTCCGCCGAGATGTTGGCCAAGGCCTTCGAGAACGCTCGCGAGCGCGGCCACATCTTGCAGACCGTTCAGGCCGACTGGCGGATGCTCAACCGCGACATCCACGAGACGTTCGACGCGGTGATCTGCCTCGGCAACTCGTTTACGCACCTGTTCAAGGAGCGGGATCGCCGCAAGGCGCTTGCCGAGTTCTATGCCGCGCTCAACCACGACGGTGTCTTGATCCTCGATCAGCGCAACTACGACGGCATGCTCGACAACGGCTTTAGCTCGAAGCACGCCTACTACTATTGCGGCGAGGAAGTGCGGGCCGAGCCCGAGTACATCGACGAAGGGCTGGCGCGCTTTCGCTACACCTTCCACGACGGCGAGATCTACCACCTCAACATGTTCCCGCTGCGCGTTGACTACTCGCGCCGCCTGATGACCGAGGTGGGCTTCCAGACGGTGACCAGCTACGCCGACTTCAAGGAAACCCATAAGGAATCCGACCCCGACTTCTACATCCACATCGCCGAGAAGTTCTACGAACTCGACGAGGACGAGAAGAAGGAGAAGGAGCAGTCATGAGCGAAGGGCAAGGGCAAGCTGGTTACTCCCCGGTCGTCGAGACCGCCCGCAGCTACTACAACAGCAACGACGCGGACAACTTTTACCACACCATCTGGGGTGGCGAGGACATCCACGTCGGGCTGTACTACGACGAAAAAGACACCATCTTCGAGGCGAGCCAACGCACCGTCGAGAAGATGGCCGAGCACATCAAGGACAAGCTCCAACCGGGCAACAAGGTCCTTGATCTCGGTGCGGGCTACGGCGGCTCGGCGCGTTACCTCGTCAAGACCTACGGGGTCGAGGTGGTCTGCCTCAACCTCTCCGAGGTCGAGAACGAGCGCAACCGCACGAAGAACAAGGAGCAGGGTCTCGAAAGCAAGATCGAGGTAATCGACGGCGACTTCGAGAACGTCCCCCTGCCCGACAACAGCTACGACATCATCTGGTCGCAGGACGCCATCCTGCACAGTGGAGACCGCCCGAAGGTCTTCAAAGAGGTGCAGCGCCTGGCGAAGCCGGGTGCGCTGTTCGTCTTCACCGACCCGATGCAGTCCGACGACTGCCCCGAGGGCGTCCTACAGCCGATCTACGACCGCATCCACCTCTCGAGTCTCGGAGCCCCCGGCTACTACGAGAAGCTCGGCAAGGAGATGGGGTGGACCTTCCTCGGCTACGACGGCATGCCCGAGCAGCTCGTCAACCACTACAGCCGGGTGCGCGAAGAGCTCGAGAAACGCCGCGCCGACCTCGAAAAGGTGGTCAGCGTCGACTACATCGAGCGAATGAAAAAGGGCCTCGGCCACTGGGTCGACGGTGGCAAGAACGGCTACCTCGCCTGGGGCATCCTGCGCTTCCGGCTGCCGTAGCCAACAGGCCCCACAAAAGCAAGCGCGTGTCGAGCCCAGCGGCCCGGCACGCGCTTTCTTTTGGGCACGACGCCGTTTCGACTTATGCGGCGTTGCGGCGGCGCACGGCGAGTAGCGCTAGCAAGCTTGCCAGCAGCAGTCCGAGGGGACCGGTGGTGCCGGTGCCGAGTGCGCAGCCATCACCGTCGCCCGGTGTGGCTCTGACGCGATTGAACTCGTATTCCTTCGCTCGCGACGCTCCACGTTCGGAACAGTCTTTCTGAAAGCTCCTAGGCATGTCGTCATATGACCCGACAGAGGGGGGACGTGGAAAAGTATACAGGACGTGATGAATTTGTCACGCGTGGCACTAGCTTTTGGGTGCAGCTGGCACACGTTAGGCCGAAAGATTTAACGTTCGCCGGACGAAGGGCGGGCCTGCGCACCCACCGAGTGCGCGCCGACGAACCAGGAAACGTCAGCGACCGAGCGCTACGCTGCATTCATTCGCACCGCAGTGCTCAGCTTGTGGTACGGGTCGGTCGGGTGCGGAGGCCCGCGCTGCGCTCGTGGATCCGCCCGAACGTTTGCTTCAGCAAACGCCTGCACTCCCCGGCTTTTGGAAGATGCAGGCTGGAGCGGCGTTGGGTTGCCGCGTCCTCTTGAGGGTGCGGCACAGACCCGACCCAACGACGAAGGCGGTGGACGTGAGGCGAGCTTTGTTACCAACCGTTTCTGATGCGGCTGGAATGGCATTCGAGCGCGAGTCCTGTGCTCGCAAACCGGTTGCATGCCGGGGCGCGGTTATTCTTGAATGGCCGGGTAGAGGACGACGTCGAAGTTCATGGGTTCGCTGCTGGCTTGGGCCTCGAAGCGTATCGTGCGCGTTTGGTAGCCGCGGCAGGTGATGGTTGCCTCGTACAGCGAACGCTCGCGGAGGTGGCGGATGCGTAGGGTCGAGCCGTGGCGGCCGCGCTCTTCGCGGCTCGTCTCGTCTTCCTCGGCGAGCGCTTCGACGCGGACGCGCACAAGGGCACGGCCGGCGCCGGCGACCCCTTCGTCGTCGAGCAGCACGTGGAAATGCGCGTCGACGCGCCGTTGCACCTCGAAGATGTGCTCCGTGGTCGCTTCCGAGGCGACCTCGACCGACTGGGTTCGCCGCAGGTGCTCGCCGCTTCGCACGGTGACTCGCAGGCGCCCCGCGGGCAGGTCGTCGAAGCGTACCTCGCCGGTGGCGTGTTGTCGCCGCCATACAAGCTCTGCGTCGACCTGACCGCGAACGTCGACCCGTCCCGAGACCGGCCGGCCCGTGTCGGCCTCGACGAGTCGCACCGTGAGCGCACCGCGTTGTGTGCGCTCCAGCGGCGGCAGGCGAAACTCGCCGAGCTCGGCACTGTCGTCGACGGCGAGCCGTGCGTTGACCACGCGGCCCGGCTCGACCTCGACGCGAAGCGTTGCCGGGTGATCCGACGGCGTCCGGCGTCCGCGTCGCCGCTCGAGCAGCTCGAAGCGTCCGCTGCCGTCGGTGCGTCCGAGTTGATGCGCAGGGAGTTGCGTCATCTCACCCCACTGAAAGGTGACGAGCAGGCCGCTTGCCGGGGTGCCGTCGTGCCACAGTAGGCGGCCGGAGACGAAGTCCTCCGTTTGATGGTAGTCGCGCTCCATGTGCTCGCCGCGGCGCAGCTCGAAGCTGTGCCGCTCGAAGAAGCGACGGTGCGGCCGCGTCGTCAGCCGGAAGCGGCCCTCGCGCCGCGTCACAATACGGAAGCGCCCCTGTTCGTCGGTTTGCGCCGCGGAGCGTCTGCCGCGCTCGTTGAGCAGATGGATCCACTGCCCAACGAGCGGCGCGCCGTCGGCGCCGAAGGCGGTGCCGCGCACCGAGGCGAATCCCGCCTCCGGATCCACGGTAAGCCGCACGTGCACCAGTTGCTGCGAGACGTCGAGCGGCTCGGTATGGGTGAGCACGCGGATCCAGCGCACACGGCCGTCCTCGTCGGCCAGCAAGTGGCGGATGCGCACCTGCACCGCGTCGCCGTGAACGGGCGGCGACTTCCACTGGCCGTCGTCGTCGGTGAAGCCGCGCATTTCGTCGCGGCCGCTTCGCATGCGGAAGTTGGTGTCGTCCTCGTTGCGCTGGAACACGCGCGCCTCCACGTGCATGTTGTCGAGCGGCGCGCCGGCGGTATCCAACAACTCGACGAGCACCTGCGTGCCGCTTTCGAAGGGGACATCCCCGAATTCGCGCCCTTCGCCCTCGGCCAGCGAAAGCGGCCAGGCACGGCGTTCGTAGCCCAGCGGCCACACTTCGAGCTGCGAGACGTTGCTCCAGTTGCGGCGCTGCCACAGGAGGGTGCCGTCCTCGGCGACGCTGAAGCGGGCACGGCGCCAACGGGCGCCGCGTTGCGTTTCGCCGTAGACTCGCGCCGTCAGCGCCGAGGAGGCGTCCCGTACACCTTGTTCGCCGAACAGCGGTGTGCCGCTCGTTGCGTCGACGGGCCGCAGCGAGACGACGGCGGCGGGGATCATGGTGATGTCGTGCGTGATCGTTTCCCCCGGCACGAGGCGCAGCCGCGGTCGTTGCCGACCCTCGGCGCGGTAGCCGCGTTTGTGGGCTGAGACGCGCACCGTGCGTTGCGGGAACCCCTCGAAGCGCGCCTCGCCGGCGGCGTCGGTCTCGCCTACGTTGCCGAAACTAAGCGTGATGCGCACGCCGTCGAGGGGCTCGGCGTCTTCGTCCTTGACACGCACGAGCAACGACGGCGCCGTTTCCAATTCGAAGTCGAAGTCGCGCCGCGCCTCCCCCGGCTCGAGTTCGACGTCCTGCTGTTGATGCAAGTACCCTTGCGCTTCGACGCGCACGAAGATGCGCTCCTCGGGCAATACGCCGGCGACGTGGAAGTGGCCCTCGTCGTCCGTGGTCGTTTCCACGGCGCCGCGACGGGTGCGGTACGAGTAGGGCTCGGCCTCGACGTGCTCGCGGTAGCCGCCGGCCAGCACACGTGCCCCGGCCAGCGGCTCGCCGGTTTCCGCGTCGGTGACACGCCCGTCGACGGAGGCGCCGAGTGGGACGACAATCTCGCCGACGTCGAGCGGCGACTGCGGCTGCGCAAGTTCGTTCGCCGAGCGCGACAAGTACGCGTGGCGGCCGAGCTCCTCGAGACCGGCCGAATGCGGGGCCTCGGCGACGGCCATCACCCAGCCGCGGCCGACCCAGCGCTCGTCGAGGGGAATGCGGAAGTGGCCGTCGTCGTCGCTGCGCACGGTCTCGACGCCGGCGGGAACGGTCACCGGTGGCTGGTAGCGTCGGTTGCGACGGTTGCCCAACCGTTGCAGGTTCTCTTCGTCGACAAGCGCCACGTGGGCTCCGGCAAGCGTGCCCCCTTCGGGCGTGACGACGCGTCCCGAGAGAGCGGCGCCGGGCCACCTCTCGTCCTCCTGCGCAGCGTCGTCTGGCGACTTGTGCTGCGCGCTCGACTCGACCTGTTCGGCGGCTGGCTTGGGCACGTCCGGCGTTGCGGACGCGTTGTCGGCCGCGTCTTCGCTGGAGGAGTGCGCAGATGCCGCGTGGTTGCTTGCCGCAAGCTCGTGCGGCGTCTGCGTCGTTTCCGAATCCCGCGCCACCGTCGTGGTGTCACGGGCGTCGAACGGATCCTGCAACAGCAGCAATGCGAGCACGCCGCCCAGGCCCAGTACGAATACGGCTGCGAGTACGCACGCCGGAAGCCACCGCCGTCGCATCCTCATATTGACCTCCGCGGATCAGCGACTACCCACAAGGGAACGACATTGCTGGACGAAATTATAAGGTGGAACGAGGATTGGGCTCAAACATTCGTGTTTTTTTGCGAAGCGTGTGGCGGACACCGCGTATGGTGGCACGGCCAGCGGGACGGCAACGGCCGCTGCCCAACCAACAAGCATGCGGGGAGGAATCACACCGGCGCTTTCACAATTCGCAATCCGTAGGGGGTGAAGACTATTGACACGCACAGGGGGTGTGGTATCCTACATGTAGTGCCTTGGAGGGAGGGCTTCTGCTTGCCTCCCCCGAGGCGCAGCGTGGATGCGCACCCGCGAGCGCAAGACGACTGGGGCTTCCCTTCCGATAATAGAGGCAGGAGTTGCATGAGGTGCCCATATTGCAATGCCGACGACGACAAGGTCGTGGATTCCCGCTCCGCCGCCAGCGGTGGCGTTATCCGGCGTCGGCGCGAATGTCTCGCCTGCGGCCGTCGCTTCACCACCTACGAGCGGATTGAGGAGACGCCGGTCAAGGTGGTCAAGAAGGACGGAAGTCGCCAAGACTTCGACCGCGAGAAGCTGCTGACCAGCCTCAACCGAGCGCTTGTCAAGCGCAAGGTCGACGAGATGGTGCTCGAAGAGGTCGTCTCCAACATTGAACAGGCCATTCACAACACCGGCGAGCAAGAGATCACGACGCGCAGGCTGGGGCGCATGGTGATGGAGCGGTTGCGTACCATTGACCAGGTCGCCTTCGTCCGTTTCGCCAGCGTGTACCGCGAATTCAAGGACGTTCAGGAGTTTCTCGAAGCGATCGAATCCATGGAAGGGAAAGGGGTCGCCGGGTAGCCGCCCTACGAGGCGAATCCGCGTGCTCTCGGGTTTGCCCCGCAGTGCGTGGCCCGAATGCTGTTAAGTATTGACGAGAGTTACGAGCGCAGGGTGCAAGCCCTGCGAGGCGAACCCACGCAGTTCCGTGCTTCACCTCGCAGGGCTTGACACCCTGCGCTCTCCTCAGAAAGGAAAACGTAACGACATTCAAGCGTGGCCCGTGGCTCGCCTTTTCGTCAGGTCTACGTGGGTGCGCAGTGGCCTCACGTACGAACTCTATTGAGACGGCCTACCGGCCTGCCCGTCCCAGCCCGCAGCGTTGGGTACGTCGCCGCGCGCTTGGAACTGCCGCGCAGCCACGCGTGTACATAGATGTCGGCCGCGCGCTTACGGCTCCTCGCTCGGCGTCTCCGGCGACTCTTCCACTGGCGTTTCCGCCTGGTCCCAGGAGTCGTCGGTGTCCGGTGGAATGCGCGGCGCACATGCCTCGCGAGGCAATGGTCGAATGCTGATGCCCATGCCGCCCGGTGCATCCGGCATGCGCGTGCGCACCATGGCCCGCCATGGTGGCGAGACCTCGGGAGTCTTTCGCACGTATTGATTGATTTTGTTGCGTAATGCGTCGTTTTGGTTCGGCGGCTCGTTTGCTGCGCCTACCTCTGCGTCGCTCTGATTCTCTTCCTCATGCCTGTCGCCGCGCGTCATGTTGCCTCCGCGTTGTAGCGCCGGCCGCGACCGTGAGGAACTGTCAGAACTCTACGTCCGAACGTGAGCGACCGCACTCGACTGTGCGGCACGGTCGTCGTTTCGGCTGCGCGAGGTGGCTTCGGGGCCACCCCTGCGCCGCTCGACGTCCGTCGCCTTGCACAGCCTTCCCTCGTGACGCTCAACGTCGAGGCAAGTTCCTGGCAGCTCCCAACGCTTGTTGCCGTTGCAGCGCTCGATGTTCGCCACTCGCTCCTTGCGCTAGGGAAACTCCCTAGGCGAAGTATCGAACATCCCCCCAGGCGAATCAAGACCGCGCTGCGTGTGTCTTTGCCCTCGCCACGCAGGTCCCGCACGGTCCTCGCACCGCGCGTATCCAGTTCGCCGCGGCGTCTCTCCTCCCGCCGGTACACAACCGTACCGTCGGGGCAGGGTCATGGACGTTTATTCGCTTTCTTCCTCCTCTTCCTCGTCGGGGACGTAGCGTCGCCAGACCTGAACTTCTTCGGAGGTGCTTTCACCGATTCGGATGCGGTCGGCGTCGAGGAAAAGCATGCGAAACGTCATGGGGGGGCCGTCGGGGTCCACTGAGACAAGCAGCAGCGCCGCGTCGTGGCGGTCAATCCGGTACTCGCCGAGACGCTCCTCGGAGTCGCCTCGCACGGCGTAGAACGCGGTTTCGGTAATCCGCGTTCGCGGCAGGTCCGCGCGAAGCACCTCCGGATCGAGGCCACCCAATTGGTCACGCACCCAGTCGTAGTGTTCGAGCATGTAGTCGAGATCCCACTCCCAGGTGCCGAGCAGATACTCGGGGGTCTTCGCCGGGTCGAACTCGTCCTCGCCAACGGGGACATGGCGAAGCGGCAACTCGGAGACCGGCAAGCCGTCGTAGCGCAGCCGCATGTGGTTCTGCTCGCCGTGACGCAGGCTTACATGAAAGGTGACGCTGCGCTCGTCGTCGAAGCGGACCGAGAGCGTGCCGTGGTAGGTGAGCCGGTCTTGCTCGTCGCGTTCGTTTTGCCAGCGTTCCTCGTAGTGGCCGCGGCTGTCCGTGGCAATGCGCGGAAGATTCGTCACCTCGACGGTCTTCTCCTCGACGTCGAAGAACAGCACGCCGTCGCCAACCAACTGTTTGACCAACTCGCGCATTTCCACCGGCAAGTCCTCCGGCAATTGAGTTGGCTCAATCGCTTCGGTGAGCACCTGCCAGGTCCCGGCAATCCACAGCGACGGCGGTGGCACCGGCGCGCGCGGTGCGTCACTCGGCGTCTCGTCATGGCTCTGCTCTCCCGTGGCGACAGGAGAACCCAGCCAGAGGAGCGCGACGGGAAACAAGATGCCGAAGAGGAACAAGCGGCGCATACCTAGACTCCATGAACGTGAAAAACTGAGAACGACCAGCGCGAACATACGACCGTACCACACGGTGTCGAAACGCTCTACGGCGGACGCCGTGCATCCCGCCATTGGGGAAGCATAGTTCTTGCAAGCCCACGGGCTGCGGCCCGTGGGGCAAGCGCCGAGATGCACGGACCCACGGGCCGCAGCCCGTGCGCTTGTTCTCAAGGTTTCCCCGTTTGCGGTATGCACGGCGGCGGAGGCGGGTGCAGTCCGCTCCTGTTGCAGAAACAATGGTTGAACCCCGCGCACGTTTCGCGGGCGCGAAGGACCGCGCTACGTACGTGGTTCCGTCCAAAACTTGGCTTTGCGACAAAAGCCGGTCGGTTGCCTCCCGCGGTTCCACGGGCGTTTCAGGTGCGTAACTGCAAGAAGGTCTCGCGGAAGGCGCCCAGTGCGTTGGCGCGGTGGCTGATGCGGTTCTTCTCCTCCGGCTCCATCTCCGCGAAGGTCTTGCGCAATGGCGGGTAGTAAAAGACCGGGTCGTAGCCAAAGCCCTTGGTGCCGCGCGGCTCGTCGGTAATGTAGCCCTCGACGAGTCCCTCGACGGTGAAGCGCACGCTGCCGTCGGGCGCCGCACAGGCAAGCACCGCAATGAATTGCGCGGTGCGTTGATCGGAGGGCACCCCTTTCAAGTTTTCGAGCAGCTTGTCAATGTTGTCCTGATAGCTGCATCCCTCGCCGGCATACCGTGCCGAGTAGACCCCCGGATCCCCGCCGAGAGCGTCGACGCACAGGCCGGAGTCGTCCGAAACGGTGAGGAGTCCCGTGGACAGCGCAAAGACGCTTGCTTTGAGCCCGGCATTGACCGCGAAGGACTCGCCGGTTTCCTCCACGTCGGGGACGTCGAATTCGTCAAGCGAGCGCACCGTAATCTCCAAGTCGGCGAGCAACGCTTGAATCTCAGCAACTTTGTCGGGGTTCTTCGAACCAATGAGCAACTCGGATGCCGTCGCAACCGGATCCGCGGTGGTCATGTGGCACTCCTTCGCTTCGAGTCCTCGGATGCTCGTAATTCAGAGAGATTGTAGTCTTGCCTCGCATGAGGGAAAGCCCTTTGATCGACGCTCGGGCTTCGCAGGTCGAGACCACCGTTGTCCGGGGGAGGGTGCGGCGACGAGTCGGAGCACTTTGCCAGGGGAGTCGAAGGGGGGCGCCAGGGCTGGGCGGCGCAGCGGTGAAGCGTGTGCCTTTGCCACAACCGTGGATACAGCAGGTGTGCACCGTCGTTGCGGTTCGTATTGTATGGTGCCACACCGAAACGGACTTGAGGTCGCGACCATAGGAGGCAAGGCATGGACGTACCCTTTTTTCTCGCGGGGGAGTGGGTGGATTCGCCGCGCCTAGAGGCGAACGTGAACCCGGCGACCGGAGAGGTGATTGGCCACGTGTATCAGGCCGACGAGGCGGCGATTGAACAGGCGCTGCAGGCGGCGGTGCGCGCGGCGCCAAAGTTTGCCCAGCAACCGACCTACGTGCGTGCCGAGGTTTGCCGGCGCATTTCGAACCTGATTGCCGAGCGGGAGAGCGACCTTGCGAAGATGATTACCGCCGAGGCGGGCAAACCCATTCAGCAAGCCATTGGCGAGGTGCAGCGGGCCTCGTTCACCTTCCAGCTTGCCGCGGAGCAAGCGGGCCTTGCCGGCGAGGAGCGCAGCGTTGCCGCGGACCGGTTCAAGACCGGCGCCGGGCGCTTCGGCTACGTCAAGCGCGTGCCGGTCGGTCCGGTCCTCGCCATGTCGCCATTCAACTTTCCGCTCAACCTCACCGCGCACAAACTCGGCCCAGCCTTCGCCGTGGGCTGCCCAGTGGTCCTCAAGCCGAGCCCCTTTACACCACAGACGAACCTGATGCTTGCGCGTATCTGCGAAGAAGCAGGATTGATCGAGGGAGCGCTGAGCGTCGTGCCCTGCGACGTGGCGCTGGCCGAGGGAATGGTGCGCGACGAGCGCTTTGCGCTACTCTCGTTCACCGGCTCGGTAAAGGTCGGCTGGTACTTGAAGAGTATTGCCGGGCGCAAACGGGTCGTACTGGAGCTCGGCAACAATTCGGCGAACATTGTCCATGAGGATGCGAAGGACCTTGAGGTAGTCGTGCAGCGTCTCGTGTTGGGCAGCTACGCCTCGGCCGGCCAAGTCTGCATTAAGGTGCAGCGGCTGTATGTGCACCGGCCGATTTTCGAGGAGTTCTGCGCGGCGTTCTTGAAGCAAACCGGCGAGCTCTCCCCCGGGGATCCCATGCAGCCGGAGACGCTGCTCGGGCCAATGATCGACGAGGCGCACGCCCAACGGGTCGAGCGCTGGGTTCAGGAGGCGGAAGCGGCCGGCGCGCGCGTGTTAAGCGGCGGCGGCCGCCAAGGCGCCTACGTCGAACCGACGGTCTTGACCGAGGTGCCGCACGACAACCCCTGCGTGCAGGAGGAGATTTT
>SKZP01000143.1 GCA_007127275.1 Planctomycetota bacterium | reverse complement strand
CAAACATTTTTTCTGCAACAAGTGCCGGCTGCACCCGAACGGTGGTGAGCTGTCGGTGGCGAGGTGTTGCCTTCCACGGGGTTACGGTGTACATCACCCCCGTGGGCAGCAACACTTCGCATATGTACGCGTAGAGCGCGGGCGAGTAAGGTGCGTTCGTTTGCTCGCTCTCTCTCGTCGCTCGGCGCGTCCGCAAGGGCGCATCCTCCGGGCGACTTCCGCACCTGGGTTGTTGCACACTGCGTCGCTGTCGCCTCGCCCCCTCCTGCGAGTGCGACATACCGGACGGGCCGCTGCCGATGGATCGTCACCTTCTCGTTGCCGTAGAGCAGTTTCTTTCGACCGGGCACCCGGCGCGACAGGTACACCGTCTGCGCGGCTTGACCGTGTCCCACCGCAATGCCGACTTGGAGAGTCGCTCGCGCTTCGCCCTCTCTTCCGAGGAACTCGACGCCTTTTACCAGCGCCTCGCACAACGCCTCGAGGTCCTGCGCCGGGACGGTCTGCTCGGCTCGGCGGAAGCCGTGCTCGTCTCGACCTGCAACCGCTCGGAGCTTTACGTAACCGCCGCGCCGGCGGCTGACGAGTACGCGCACGGCAATGAGGATCCCGCGGATTTGCTGGTCGAGGAGGCGCTCGCCATCTGGGCCGACTTGCGTGCGTTGACCTCGCAAGAGCTTGTCTTGCTTGAACCGCTTGCGGGTCCCGCCGCGGCGCAGCACCTGCTCGAGGTGGCGACGGGGCTCAAGTCGGTCGTACTCGGCGAAACGCAAATTCTTCAGCAACTCAAGGAAGCCTACCAGCGCGCCTACGCACACCAACTCGCCGGCTCCGCGCTGTACACTTTTTTTCACGCGGCCTTCCGTGCCGGCAGGCGGGGTCATGCCGAAACCGCGATCAGCCAGGGCAACGTCTCGACCGCTTCGGTCGGCGTGGAACTGGCCCGGCAGCGACTCGGCGGCAGCCTTGCCGAGGCGACGGTGCTACTGGTCGGTGCGGGCAAGGTGGGCCGGCTGACGGTGGAGCAGTTGCTCGCCGCCGGTGTGCGGGAGTTGCGCCTCGTGAACCGTACACTCGCGAATTTGCGGCCCATGCTGGCCGCGGCGCACCGGCACGGACACGAAGCGAGCCTTGCACCGCTCGACGAAGCATGCGCGCATCTCGCCGACGCCGATGTGATGATCAGTGCCATCCATGCAAGCGAGCCCTACTTCACCACCGCGCGGCTCGCAAAGCCGCTTGCAGAGCGGTGTGACGCGGGGCGCCGCTCGTTGGTCGTCGTCGACCTCGGCGTGCCGCCGAACGTGGATCCGGCGCTTGCCACGCACGAAGGGCTCGAACTGATCGGCGTCGACGACTTGCGCGCCACGTCGTGCGACGGCCTGGAAAAGCGCAAGCGAGAGGTCCCAAAGGTGCGTCGCGTCGTCGCCGAAGAGTGGCAGCGGCTGCAGGATGCTCCGGCGGCTCTGGCCCGGGAGGTCGTCGCCGCGCTGTTTCGCAGCTTCGAGGGGCACAACGAGTCGGAAGCGAAGCGGCAGCGAAAGTACGGCCTGCCCGCGAATGAGGAAGAATTGCGTGCCTACGGTCGCCGCCTGATCCGACGCGTCCTGCGCCCCGTCGTCGAGCGAACGAAGCGCCTCGACATGCAGTCGACGCAAGACCTCGAAGCCCTGAAACAGCTTGTGGACCTGTTCGGATTGCACCCTCCGGACGCGGAGCGCTAGTGTTGCGTCAGGGCCCAAGAAGCCCGGCCAAACGCTAGCCCGCGCTGCCTCCGGCCACGTAAAACGGCGAACCGTTCGCGCCAGTCCGAGAAAAATCGAAGCCTTCTGCTTCCCCTTTTCGGTGTAACCGGCTCTCGTTGCCGAACAAATTTGAAGGGAAATGCGCACGCAGGGCGGGTCTGCGTGCCCGCTCGATCCGTTTCGCGGCGGAGTGCGACGGCGCACTCACGCGGCATACGGGTTGGTCGGCGACGTCCAGGTTCGGTTCGTCGCGCAGCGGCCGGGCGCGGCGGCTTGCCCTACATGCGGCAAAGCTGCTTGGGTCCGACAAGCGCCGGCGGCACCTCCCTTTTTCGCGCTGCACACAGATTGCGTGCGCGCGAGGGAATCAATCTGGCAATCCGATGTTTATACTCTGATGATAATATGGCGGCGTCGGAGGCTCGCGCGGCGAGCCACCCGTTGGGCCGTCCGCACACTCGTTGACCTCGGAGGAGACATGCTCGTCGAGTTGACCATTCTTCCCATGGGCCACAACAAGGATCTTTCGAAGACGCTCGCTCCGGCGTTGCAGGTGATTCACGACGCCGGGCTGACGTACGAGGTGACCGCCATGGGCACCGTCTTCGAAGGCAATCCGGAGATCTGTTGGGACGTGCTGCGCAAGGCGCACGAAGCGGTCTCCACGACCGAGGCCCGCACGATCACCGACATCCGCATTGACGACGGCGGTCCGCACTCGCTTCACGTCGCCGCCGGCCAACTCGCGCAAAAGGCGGGTCTGCCGGTGCAAAGCACACACGCGTAAGGGCCCGTACCACATTCGCGCAAGCCCACCGACTTCGTCGGGTCGCAGTCAACCATTTGTGATGCCGCCGTAATGGCGCGCGGCCCCTCCGGCAGTCCGGAGCCCGCCGGCCTAGCCGGTGGGCTCTGTGTCGTGCGACGGAAATGCAAGTGCAAGATCTCCGCTCCGCTGGGACGTGCTCCTCAAACGGTCCGAGCAATTCGTGGCGTCGGGCGGCCAGTATTGACTTTTG
>SKZP01000638.1 GCA_007127275.1 Planctomycetota bacterium | reverse complement strand
TGCGACGCAGAAGGAAGCGACGTATTCGCGCAGTCAGGCAGCGGTGAGGAACGGAACAGCAGACCCAAACGGACTTCCGACGTGCGGTCATTGTCGTGCAGGTTGAGCCTGCGCTCACTAGTCGGCGTCTTGGCGTAGACGGCGGATCTCGCCTTCGAAGTGCTCGCTTAGACTCGGCTCGAGTTCGACGGCGCGTTCGTAGTCGGCAATGGCCGCTTCGTCCTCGCCCATGCGGCGGTAGACCTGGGCGCGCTGCACGAGAACCTCCACAGTCTCGCTGTGCTCGAGCAAGATGGTGTAGTCGGCGACGGCTCGCTCGAAGTCGCGCATGTTCGTCAACAGCCGCGCGCGGACGCGCAGCATGGAGGCGGTCGGATTGAGGCGCAGCGCAATGGTGATGTGCTCGAGCGCACTCATCTGCACCTCGCGCTGGTCCGGCAACTCAGGATGCGCGCGGCGCACGTCCGGGTCGGCCATCATTTCCAGGGTGACGGCGAGTTGGTAGTGGGCGAACCAGTATTGGTCGTCGACCTGTAGCGCTCGCTCCAAGGCGTCGCGCATGCCGAGCAGGTCGTTCTCGTCCAGTGCCGCGACGTACTCCGTGGCAATGATGCGCTCCGCTTGCGCGCGGCGCTCTAGCGCCGGCAGCACCTCGCGTATGGCCTCGGCCTCGGCGTCGTCGGCGTGCGGCAGATACTCGCTGAAGTGCGAGGCGGCACCCTCCCAGTCGCCGAGCAGCCGGTAGACCTCGCCGAGGTTGAGGTGCAGCCCGTGCGCGTCGGGATACCACTCGTGCAGGCGGCGGTAGATCAACTCGGCGGCAGTGTAGTGCTTGCCTTCGACCATCATGGCCGCGAGCTCGAGCAACTCCTGACGCGCGGATTGGCGAGCCTCGCCGAGGCGGCCGAGCAGGTAGTCGAGGTAGACGGTGTTCGGGTGGCGCTGGACAAACTCGCTGTAGCGCAGCGCCATTTCGCGCCAGTAGCGCGCCCGCCGTTCGACTTGTTCGGGACCGGCGACGAGAGATTGCTCGCGCAGCGTTTCAAGTTTTGCCTCGAGTTGGTCGAGGTCGTTGCGCTGGCGCTCGAACGACTCGAGTCGGTTGATGCGGTCACGGGCGAACGGCGCGTACACCCCTTCGGGGTATTCCTCGAGAAAGTCGTTGTAGGCGTTGCGGGCGTCGGCGAAATCCTCGCCGGCCTGGTCGGCGCGAGCGGCAGCGGCCTCGAAGGCGCTGCGTTCCTCGCTCAAAAGGCGCTCGACGGCGCGCGGGTCACGCAACAGGCCCAACAACTCCTCAGCGTTGAGCCACGTCGCATCTCGTGGGCCGTCTCCTTGCTCGCGCAACTCGAGGTAGTAGCTCAACGTGTCGGCGGCGTCGCCGGGTAGGCCGAGGTTGAGCTGCGCAATGGCGAGGTTGTAGTACGCGGGCATATTCTCCGGATCCAGCACGAGCGCGTTCTCGAACTCTCGCACCGCGGCGCGCCAATTCGCCTCGCGCAACTCGGCGTAGCCGAGGTTGAAGTGCACGTGTGGCTGCAGCTGCGCGGGATTCTCCTTGGCCGCGGCAATCTCCTCGTCAAGCTTGGGCAGCGCAAGGGCGAGGTCGGGGTGCTCCTCGACGAAGCGCTCGTATGCGCTCGTTGCGCCTTCGAGGTCGCCGAGTTGCAGCCGCGAGACGGCCATGGGATACAGCACGCGCGTAGCCCCGGGGTAGATGCGCAGGCCGCGGTTGAGATGCAATGCGGCCCGGTAGTAGCTCTCCTGCGCAAAGGCGATCAATCCGTCGCGCAACTCCCGTGCGGCGCGTGCCCGGATGCGGTCGCGGGTCAGGGCGACGTCGACTTCGGTGATACGCGTCACGAGTTGGCGCGCTCGGTCGAACACGGCAATGCCCCCGTCGACGAGCTCGACCTGGCCGCCAATGCCGGTGGCCAGCGGCGCAAGCGTTGCCTCCTGTGACATCCACAACACCTTCTCGTCCGTGGAGACATACAAGCCGACCGGCTCGTCGGCGCGCAGATGCGTGATCCCGTTACCGGGGGTGTCCTCGCCGAGGCTGACGAGATGTTCTGGCGGTTTCGGCGGCTCGACGACGAAGACGTCGGTGCGTGTGGCGAAGTAGATGCGGTTGGTGGTGATGGACGGCGCGACGTCGCGAATCTCCTCGTCGAGCGTCACGAGCTTCACGTAGGCGCCGTCGGCGTCGAAAAGAATCAGCGACCACGTCGGCTCTTCCTCGTCGGCCCCGGCATCCGGCCCGAAGAGGTACATACGTCCCAGCGCGTCGAGGCGCATTTGTTTCTCGCCGTGTGCCGAGAGCGACAGGTAGTCCTCAAGCTCGCCGGTACGTGCGTCGAGGATGGCGATGCGCTCGGCCAGTCGGCACCAGACCGTGCCTGTGCCGGGCTCGACGGCGAAGCCGCGGATCTCGCCGGTGGGGGCCTGGTAAAGGGCGGTCTGGTTGGTGACGTCGAAGAGTTGCCCCGCGTGCGTGCGCACAATCAACTCGCCGAGCACGGTGACCGCCGCGTCCTCGACGTAGTCGGCACCTTCCCGGAAGTCGGCCCAGATGTTCATCTGCGCGCCACGGCGCAGCTGCACCTCGCCAAGTGGCGCGACGTCGACGCCCTCGGGCCGTGGCGGGTGCGGCTCGAACTCTACTACTTCCTCCCCCTCGTCGTCGGGGGTGTGTGGATGGTCGCTCGGGTCGAGACGCGGCCCGTTGGCTTCTTCGTCGTCGCGTACCCCTACGTCGTCCTCCTC
>SKZP01000337.1 GCA_007127275.1 Planctomycetota bacterium | reverse complement strand
TCGCCGTAGCGTTCGCTGCGGGAGCGGATCAGGTTGCCGAGTGCGTCGACGCGTACTTCGGAGCGGGCCGGGTCGAGTTCGTAGTAGCGGTCGAGCGGCCAATGCGCCGAGGCGCGCACCTCCGGCTCCAGCGGCCGCGGGGCGAGGCCGGTGATGGGGTCGACGTGCCGCGGCTCCTCGGTGAGACGGAAGCGCTCGAGCGCGGAGTCGGAGGTGCCGGGGACCGGTCGCAAAAACGGCCCCGAGGCGTTGGGCACCACATTCTCGCGCGGCTTATCCGCCGCCACCAGCGGCCAAGCGCTGAGCGACTCGCGGTCGCCGAGACCGCGGCAGCCGCTGGTCACAGCAAGCACCAGCGCAAGCAAGAGAAGCACGGCACGCGCCTGTGCCGCCGAGGCAATCAGGCGCGGCGCACGCGAAACGGGATGCGAACCGTGCGAAGCCGGGGTCATGCAAGCGGCGCGAGGGAGGAAGACGTCGAAGGGCGACAAGCAGAACCGTACCGCAACCGGCTTGCTGACGAAAGGCCCTGACCGAGGTTGGGGCGGATCCGGCTCTTGTTGGTCCACCATTCAGCGTTTGCCGCACGTAGAACGGTCCTCCGCGACCCGGTGCGCACGACCACCCGGGAAACGTAGGCCACCAATCCGTACACGGCATACCGTGGCATTAGAATTGGCGAGTAACGAAATGCCCGTCAAGCACACCGACTTCGACAGCGGGGCGTATTCGACCTTTTGTGATGCCGTTAAACCGGTAGCCGTTTGTGCTGCGGAATAGCCGGCTGCACCCCCGAGATTCGTTGATTCAGTGCGAGCCCCAGGGGATGTCTTTCACCTCCGGCGCGCGGTGCGTGGCGAGGCGCAGGGCATGCGAGTGCCAGGCGAGATGTATGGCGCCGTCGCGGCCGGTGGTGCGGATTTGGGCGTCGGGAACGAGGGCGCGAATGTCCGTTTGCGGCTCGACGAAGTGGCCGTGCAACACGACGCGAGGCGAGCAACGCTCGAGGATGCCGGCCAGCAGCGGCTCGTTCGGGTCGTCGTAGGGGAGGACAAGGGCGTCGACACTGCGGATGCCCCGGGCGTCGAGGCTTTGCCACAACGCGTCGAGGGCTCGTGCGTCGCTGCGCCCCGGCAGCAGCAGGCGACCGGTGCGTTCATCCGTTGCGTTGTGCGGCACCTCCCACAAGAGCGGCATCACTCCAGCCACCGGCTGGGCAAAGGCTGTGTCGCTCGCCTCGCCGGGTGCCTGCGGATCCGTGCCTTCAGGGGCGGACGAAGCGGACGCCTCGCGAGCGCCAGCGGACGCGTGAGACAAGCGCGGACCGAGGGCGTGGAGGCGAGTGCCATCGAGGCGCACTTCGTCACCGGGGGCAAGGCCGAGAATGGGCACGCCGGCCCTGCGCGGTGCGGCGAGCAGCGCTTCCGCGTCGAGCGAGCGGCGCATGCTCTCGGAGACGAGTACGCGCTCGACCGGAAACATCTGCACCAGATCTTCGAGGCCGTGGCCGACTACTTCGGAGGTTTCGGTCAGCACCACGGCGTCGAGGTGGTGAATCCCTTGACTCCAGAGGTACGGGGCAATCACGTTGCGCGTCACCCGCCAGGAGGCGCGGTTGCCCGGGTCGACGAGGATGGCGCCGCCGTTCGGCGTGCGAAGCAAGACACAGCGGCCGACGCCAATGTGCAACAACGTTGCGCGGGCCTCGCCGTGAGACGCGGCGGCGCGGTCGTTGTTTGCGCCTTGGCTTTCGCGCCGCTGCGTTTGCACCGCCTCCGGCCGGGCGAGTTCCGCGGACGGCGTGGCGGGCTGCTTCGCCGTCCAGGTAGCCGGCGGCGCCGCCGAGTGCGCATGCAACACCACCGCAAGCGCGAATACCACCGCCGCGAGCAACCAGCGGCGCGCCGGCAACTGCAACCGCTCGCGGCACGCGTAGGCGAGCAACAGCAGCTGATACGGCAGTATCCAACTCCAGTGTGGCGGCGGCGTGACGACGTGACTCCAGCTTTGCTGCGCAATCAGAAACACGCTCTGCAGCAGCATGGTTTGCGCCGCCGCCGCGACGTACAGCAGAAAGCCCAGTGGCACGGCAAACAGCCCCGGCAAGCCGAGGAGCACTTCGAGGCCCATGCCGAGCAACAGCGGAATGGCCGTCGCAAGGATCACCACCATCACCGGCAAGGCGACTACGTTGACGAGCAATGACGAGGGGGAGATGAGGTTGAAGTTGTAGGCGAGCAACGGCGCGAGTCCGAGCAGCACCACCGCCGAGGCGACACCGGCGCGCCAGCCGAAGCGCAAGACCGCGAGGCCGAGCAAGGTCGCCGCGGAACTCGTCTGCACGGCGTATGGGTCGTCGTCGGCAGCGCTGCGGCGTTGCCAGCGGTTGGCGAGGATGGCGAGCCAGAAGACGGCGAGGAACGAAAGGTGGAAGCCGGTGTGAAACAACTCGTGCGGATTCAGCGTCACGACCACGAGGGCGGCCGCGGCGAGCACGTTGAGCAGGTCGGCCCGGCGCAGCGCAAGCCGGGCCGCGTAATAAATGCAGGCCATGGTCACCGCACGCGTCACCGCGACTTGGCCGCCGGTGACCTCGCAGAACAGCAGCAAAAGGCCAATCATCGCCACCGCCCGCGTTCGCATGGGTACGCGCAACAGCAGCATCAGTCCCTCGAGCAACAACGCCAGGATGCCGACGTGCAAGCCGGAGATGACAAGCAGGTGTACCGTGCCGGTCTTTGCGAAGCTGTCGCGCAACTCCGGCACC
>SKZP01000095.1 GCA_007127275.1 Planctomycetota bacterium | reverse complement strand
TGTGCGGCGACTCTGGCGCATCCAGCAGGTCTTGCAACTCCAAGCCGAGCCGTTCGAGAAACGCCCGCGGCACAAAGGAGACGTTGCGGCGCGCGTCGTCGCCAATGTTCTTCAGCACGTTCGTGAGTTGCAGCCCGAGGCCGAAGCTGTCGGCGTAGCTGTGCAGTGTGCCGTGCAGCCGGGCGTGGGCCTCGTCGCCGTCGCCTCCGAGGTGCAAGAGGAACAAGTCCGTCAGCAGCGTGCCGACGACCCCGGCAACGTAGTGGCAGTAGTGCACCACCTCGCCGACGCTCTCGAAGCCGCGCAGGCCGCGTGCCTCCTCTTCCAGCACGAAGCGGCGCATCCCGCGGGCCATCTCCTGCACGTTCGGCTGCATCCGTGCCCGCACCGCCGGCGGAAACGCGTCGAACTCCTCGAACACCAGCGGCATATCCTCGAGCAGCGCCCGTTCTCCCTCGGTGACCGGCACATGCTCGAATGCTGCGAGGATATCCGCAATCAGCGCCTCACGCGCCGCCCCCCCGGCGAACATTTCGTCGGCACAGCGCGCCAACAGCGCCGCACGAGTCTCCGCCGGCACCTCCGCGTAGTCCTCGACGGTGTCGAAGATGCGGCAGATCAGGTAGCCGAGTCCGACCCGCTCGCGCAGCAGCTGCTCCAACGCCTGGATGCCCAGCGCGAAGCTGCGCGAGACCGCAACGAGGTGATCCTCTAAGCGCGACAGCGTTTGCGGTTCCATCATTCCATCACGTGAGCTTGTGTGGCCTGACCTGTGCGTCGCGCAACGTGAGATCACGTAGCGAAACACCGTTGGGGTCAACGAGGGATCCTTCCCTCTTGGCTACCGCGGCTCTTGCTCCGGGGCTACGAAAAAATGATTTCGTTCAATGCCGTCATTCCACAGCGCTCTCCCCCCACGACTCGTCTTCCTCCGCAGGCGCAACGGGGGCCTCCCCCTTGCACCACGCGCGGTAGGCGCGAATCACCTGCTCACTCGGACCGTCGAGGCGAACTTTGCCGTCCTTCACCCACACGGTGCGTTCACAGACGTCGGCGACCACGTTGAGTCCGTGGCTGCAGAACACGAGCGTCGAGGCCTGTTCCGTCAACTCGAGAAAGCGGCGCTTGGCCTTCGCACGAAATCCCTCGTCGCCGGCTCCCATCACCTCGTCGATCAACAACAAGTCCGTCTCGTAGGCGGTGGAAATGGCGAAGGCGAGGCGCGTACGCATTCCGCTCGAATACGTGCGCACCGGCAGGTCGAGAAATTCGCCAAGTTCCGAGAACTCGGCAATCCAGGGGGTGCGCGCTTCAATCTGCGCCGGCGAGGCGCCGAGCAACAGGCTGCGGGTGACAATGTTTTCCCAGCCAGTGCTGTCGTTGTCGAAACCGCCGCCGGTCGAAAACAGGCAGGCGGGGTGGCCGCTTACGTGCACCTCGCCGGCCTGCGGCGGGTAGATTCCCGCAATCACGCGCAGCAAGGTGCTTTTGCCGGCGCCGTTGCGGCCAATCAGTCCAAGACGCGTGCCCGGTTCCACCTCGAGTGTGATGCCGCGCAACGCATGAATCTCGCGAGTGGCGCGCGCCCGGCGGATGCGCAGAAAGTCGAACACCGCGTCCTTCACCGTCAGCTCGAATCCGACGCGGTAGCTGAAGTGCACGTCGCGAAGCGAGATCCGGTGCTCTACGGATGACGACGGCGAAACGGAAGGATTCATACGTGGCAATGAAAAGAGAATGCGTCGCCGGTGGCGTATGTATCATCCGGACGCACTTCGCCGAATGAGTTCTTTTGCTCGAGTCGGGATTGCGGTATGGTTCGTCCGCTACACCGCATTGCGGGCCCCGACGAAGAGTCTGTCTCGGGTGGCACGACACGCCTTGGATGACGTCACCGCGGAGTGTGCGAACGCGCGAGCCGCGCTCCGTTTCGGCGGCGCCTCCGAGTCACGGCGAACCACTCGACCTACCCGCGGATCCGGGCAGCCAGGAACCTGGTTGGCTTGAGCGAACGAGGTATTGCCGTGCTTCGCGAAAACGAAGTCGTTGAGTTGACGCCGGGGCTCACGCTGCCGACGCAAACGCGCGTGCGGTACGGGGAGACCGACCAGATGGGCGTCGTCTATCACGGCAAGTACATTGAGTATATGGAACTCGGCCGCACGGATTTCATGCGGGCCATTGGCTACACCTACCGGCGGATGGAGGACGAGGGTCACTTCTTCGTCGTTGTGGAAATGAACGCGAAGCTCCACGCCCCGGCCCGCTACGACGACTTGATCACCGTGTGGACGAGCGTGACTAAGTTGCGCCCGAGCAGCCTCGTTTTCAGCTACGAGCTACGCCTCGACGACGACGACCGCAACAGCGCAAGCAACGGGGAAGGCCCGGCGGAGCGCGACGGGGTGGTACTGGCCACGGGTAGTACGCGCCTCGCCAGCCTAAACGCGGCGACGCGCAAGGTGCAACCCATTCCCGAGGTGTTCGCGCAAATGATTCGCCGCTGCCTGCCACAAGCGACGTCGTAGAGTCCTACCGGTGCGCGTGACGGCCAAAGCAAGCGAAGGACGCCAGCCCGTCCTACGTACCGAAATCTGCGCGTAATGACGTTTGGCCGCGAGGCATCGCCGAGCGCGCCCCGCGTTCTCGGGTTCGAATTGTTTCGGCAACAAGTGCCGGGTGCAGCCGCGTTGATGTCCATTTGCTGTGTGACTTATGCGGGCGACAAAGGTGCGTGAAGTTCGCTGGGGATGGGCAGGCACTTGAGCCATGCTTTGGTCACGGTGATGTTGCCGCCAGACATGGCGTTGCCGCCGAGCTCCCGTTGAAAGCGTTGGGTGACCGGGGCGCTATTCAGATAGGTTTCGAGGGCGGCAAGGGCGGCAACGTCGTCTTCGGGGTGCGTGATGGTGTAGGTGGAGACGGCACCGAGTGCGAGCCCGTGGCGGTCGAACCAGCATTCGACGACGCGAGAAAGGCCGGCGACGAGTAACTTCGGTCGCGTTCCCTCTGCGAGCCTTCGCTGCAGACTTCGCGACAACGGCTCGGTGGCGCTGGAACGCTGCACGCGCGGATGCTGGTACGTTCGCTTCAGGTAGCGGCAGGTGCGACGTCCCCAGTGGCTGGTGCCGGGGTCGATCAAACCGGTGGTGTGCAACCGTTGTCCGTCTCCGTGTTCGGCGTCGCAAAGGAGCGGGCGCAGTTCGTAGGCTTCCGGTGCCGTCATGCTGGCGCGAACCTCGAAGCGACTTTCCAGCGTGACCGACGTGGCTGTGGAGTGCGCGACGGAGGCCGTGCCTTGCTCGGTGGCGGGGGGTTCGTCGCCGCTTAGGATGCGCGTGAACGCGGCCCACCAATTCGCTTCCTCCTCGCCGACGCGTCCCTCGTGCCACGCCGCACTCGCCGGGGGATTCGGCTGCGGCGCGTCGCTTACCCGGCAGCGAGAGCCGGGGCCGAGTGTGAGCAGGCAGATATGTATGTCCGCGCCGGCGAAAAAGGTGCCGTGCGCTGGCGCATACATGTACTCGGGCCGCAAGCCGTGCCGGGCCGCCAGGGTGCGCCGCCATTCGTGAAGCGCCGTGGCGTTGAGCATATTGCGCGGCATCACGAGGCCGACACGCCCGCGGCCGGGGGCGACAAGCTGCGCCGCACGAGCGAGAAAGTAGTACGCCAAGTCGGCGGTGCCGCGCAACCGGGGAAACGTGGCTCGCAACCGTCGCTTCGTCTCAGCGTCGAGACGGTCCCGTTCAATGGCATTCAAGAACGGCGGGTTGCCAATGACCGCGTCGAAGCCCTGCGCCCCCGGCAGCGAGTCGAACAAGCCGTTGCCGCAGCGGACGTGACGCGGCAGTCCGCCGGGGTTCTCCACGCCTTCGTTTTCGCTTTCGCTGTCGGTGTCGCCGGGATGCTCGGCAATGGCGCGGTGACGGTCGTGGCCGGGGTCGTCGTCGAGGCCGTGGTCGTGGTTGTGCTCGTCGTTCGTGTTGCTGTACGCAAGCTCCGGCGCACCGGCGGCGAGGACGAGACGAATGCGCGCCACGGCAACGGCGAGTGCGTCGGTGTCGAAGCCGTAGATGCAGTGCGCAAGTACGTCATGCCACGCTTGCCGGCGTTGTTCGTCGTTGTCCGCGTGGGGTTGGTCGTTGCGAGCGAAGGCGGCCTCGGCAGTGCCCGTGCGCAACGCGAGAAGTCGTTGCACGAGGCGGGCCGCCGCTGCGAGCAGAAAGTGCCCCGTGCCGCAGGCGGGGTCGCAGATACGCAGGGCAGTGAGTTGTTGGGGAGTTTGCGCCACGTTTAACCTAGGCTCGAGCGTCGTGTCGAGCAACGCCCCGACAAGCTTGGGCGGCGTGTAGTAGCTTCCGCTGCGCCGGCGCGCCGCAAGCGCACGGCCGGCATCTTCGGCGTCGTATTCGTGGGCGAGCATGACTTCGTAAAGCGTACCCAGCTCGAGCGGCTCGCGCGAGTTCGCAAGCGCGGTAAGCACTTGCCTACGCACCGGTTCGACCACCGCATGCGGTAGCTCTGCCCCGGCCACCGCCGGCAGCGTACCCGCAAGCTGCGTCGCTTCCGCTTCCGTGACGCCGTGTCGCCGTGCCTCCGCTTCGACGAGCCAGCCCAGCACGTGCTGCCGCGCTGCGACCACAGCCTGCCCCGGCGGCTGCGCAATCTGCGAAACGAGTTCCGCCACCGCGGCACAGGCGGCCTGCGCGGGTCCCTTTGTCGTTGTTGGCGGCACCGAGGCGCGGTTGAAACCATTCACGTCTTTCACCGCTCGCAACCCTTCCCGTGCCCGTCCTGTCTAGCGTTGCCGGGCCTGTTACCGTGTCCGTCATGGAAGTGCCGGCATCATACACCGCACGTCCCGTTCGAGCACTTCTCCAACACGGCGTAGATCCGGGACGCAGTGCCGCCCGCGGACTTGCATGCGAAAGCCCTCTCGAGGCACCACAACGTCGAGTCTCGACGAGCTACAATCAAGCCCATTCGCAACGACGCGGTCCCAAAGTCCACCTGTATACGCCGCACCTCCCAAAGAATGGAACCCATCATGACTGACCGGGCTGACTCGGCTGCGGTGACCGTGCAACAGTTGCTGGCTCGCGCCTTCGAAGGCAACGACAGTATGCTTTCGGCGGTCGTTGCCGAGTTCGACGAGGCGGATTGGCAGGTGCGCCACGGCGAGGCAAACAGCGCCGCCTGGATTCTCGGGCACCTTGCCTGGGCACGCCGCGAGGCCGCACGCCTGGTCGGCTGCGACGTGCCCAAGCGAAGTGGGAGCAGTCCTACGGCAAGGGCAGCCGCGGTGAAACGGCAAGCGGCCTGACCCCCAACGACCTGATGGCCGACTTTGTCGCCGTCGGCAAACGGCTCACCGTGACCGTCTCCGCCGCGGAGCTCGACTCGTTGGCGGCCGAGGCCCCCTTTGCAACTCCCATGGGCCACAATGACACCGCCAGCGTGTTGAGCTTTCTGCACGTCCACGAGGCCTACCACATTGGCCAACTCGTGCTCATTCGCAGGTTACAAGAAATGGCCGGCCTCGCGTAACGCATCCCACGCGTCGTCGAACGCCGACGCAGATCACTCGACGCGGCGTAGCTGGACGCGACCGACGCCACGGTGGACGGGATGGCCGGCGAGACGCAGGAAGCGCCCTCCCTGACCGAGGAGTTGCGCACGCAATGTCACATCCCGTTTCGCCTCCGGCGTCGTTTCGTTGTTGTCGTTGTCGCTCTCGCTTGATCCATTGGCGGCGCCGCGTTCGTCGAAGCGCAGCGAAAGGGCCAATTCTCCGGTTTCGCCGTCCCATACAGCCGTCCACAGTCCACGGCTTTCGATACGCACGCCCATTTGATCCTGCACGACGTGCAACAGCGCCGCCTCGCGAAAATCCGGCGCTTCCACCGTGTCGTCGGAGATCCACTGTGTCTGTGACTCGAAGCGACCGTCTTCGTGTAGCACCATTTCGTACCACAACGCGCCATTTTCCCAGGGCTCGCCGTCGGCATCCCAATACTGATGCAGCTCCCACACGCCCACGAACTGTTCGAGGTTCGGGGTTTCCCATCCCGGCCGCGTCGACTCCGTCACGGACTCGGAACGCGGCGTTGGCGCCGGACTGTCGCCGTCTCCAGCGTCACAGCCGAGGAGAAGTCCCGTCGTCACTACGAGCAACTTCGCAATGGCGTGTCGCAACATGGTCGTGGCGCTTGTGCTTGTACAGGAAACGCGTCACACGCGCTCCGCTTTGCGTCGCGGTTATCCAACGGTCGGACCTTCCGGCCGGGCCCCATGTTCCGGCTGCACCCGGCGGTTGCACTCGCGAATGTGAAGGGAGTATGACGTGGGCAAGCCGCGAGCGTGTAAGGTGGTCACGTGCAAACCGTAGTATACCATAACGCAACGAAGCGAAACGGACCGAGCCGATGGAACAGGTGGATACGCGCCACGGTGTGGAAAATGTCTCCGAGGTTCGCGGGCGGCGGCAGCGCGCGGCGACGTGCCCGCATTGCGCGGCGGGATTTGCACAGGAGCTCGGCGCGGTGGGGACCCGCCACGAGTGCACCTCCTGCGGGGGGCTGAGCGTGACGCTCGAGCCGGGGCGCCGTCCGGTGCCCCTTGCACGTCGACTCTCCAGGCAGCTTACCGTGGCGGACCTGCCCGCTCCGGACGCGCAGGGGCGTGTCGTGCTTGAGGGGTTCTGGCTCGACGGGACGCTGGAGCTAGCCGAGCTCGACCTTGCGCACCCTCTCGTGCT
This sequence comes from Planctomycetota bacterium, assembly GCA_007127275.1. Taxonomy (GTDB): domain Bacteria; phylum Planctomycetota; class UBA8742; order SKZP01; family SKZP01; genus SKZP01. The sequence goes on along the minus strand of SKZP01000095.1, from coordinate 3,885 downwards.
GCACCGCTGTGTGATTGCGCCGCCCACGGAACCGCACGACCGTGCCGCGATCAATCTGCGCCGCAGCCGCCTTGCCGCGGACCTGACGCTAATTGACACGTTGATTCTCGGGCCGCTGGATCTGCATGACACGACCCTTGCCGGCTCGCTGGTGTTTCGCAACGTGCACGTTACGGGGGAACTCGACGCCTCCGGCCTCTGTGTCGGCGGCGACGCCCATGCGTGGAACCTCGTCTGCGCGGGCCTTGCCAACTTTCACCAGTGCCGCTTCGAGGGGGACACCGCACTGCGCGAGTGCCACTTCCGGGAGGAAACGAACTTCAATGACGTAACCTTCGCCGGTGAGGCAAACCTGTCCTGTTCGAGCTTTCACGGTCCCTGCGACTTCGGCGGAAGCGACATGAGCGGCGGCGCCGAGTTCTACAGCACGACCTTTCACGGCCCGGCCGACTTCACGCAGGTGGCGGTGTTCGCCTGGACCGACTTCACGGCCTCGCACTTCGTGAGTTCGCTGGGGTTTCATGCGGCCACCTTTCACAACGGCGTCGAGTTCAGCAACGCCCGCTTCGACGGAGAGGCCGACTTCTCGCGTGCCGCCTTCCAGGGGGATGTCTCGTTCACCCATGCGCACGCCTACGGCACCGTCGGCTTCGCCGGGGCGAACTTCGAGGGCAAGGCCGACTTTCGCCATACGCGCCTTTTCGCCGGGTGCGACTTCTCCGGCGCGCGCTTCAACGACACCGCATTCTTCCAATCCGCGCGCCTGCGAGGCGTGGTGCGAATGAACCAGGCGAACATTGCCGGGCAACTGCGCCTCGAACACGCCCGCCTGCAACTCGAGGGCGAGGAGAGCGAGTCCGCGCCCGCCGGCGGCCGCGTTGCCGCCCACTTCGGGGCGAGCGGTCATGCCGTCGAGATGCAAGGGGTGCGCGTCGGTGGTGAGTTCGTTCTCGACGGCGCACACATCGGCGCAGCCCTGTTGCTCGACAAGCTCGACCTCAACGACGGCCTGAGTATGCAAGGCGCCACCTTCGAGGCGGAGTTGTCTTTGCAAGGCGCCGTCGTTGCCGGTGCCGTGCGTGCGAATCACAGTGTTTTTTGCGGCCCGGTACACATGGCCGAGGCGACGCTCGGCTCGGGCATCCTCGCCCGAGGAATTCGCGCTCACGACTTGTGGAACATGAGCGACACCAAGATCACCGCGCCAAGCAGCTTCTCACAGAGCATCTTTACCGGGCGCAACCAGTTCGACCGAACCAAGATCCGCGGACGCTTCGACATCACCGGCGCAAGCTTTACCGAAAAGCTCGACCTCACGCTCGTGCAGTTCGACGCAAATTTAAGGCTCGACGGGCTTCGCGCCGAGCTGCTGATCATTCAGCGTCACCAAGTCGAGGGGCGCCTCGAAAGCGAGATGCACGCCCGCCGAGGGGGAGAGCTCGGCCGCTATTGGAGGGACGTGGCGCGCGAATACGGTATCCTCAAACGCAGCTTCCGCATGCAGGGCCAATACGTCGACATGGACTGGGCGCACCACCGCTACTGCCAGTCCGACCGCAAGGCGCGCACCTACGAGGCATTCAACCCCGACCCCGACTCGCTCAAGCACGGCACCGCCCGCCGTAGCTGGCTCGGCTACTGGTTCGAGCGAAGCATACGCAATCCGTTCGAAAAGGTCTTGGTCGACTGGACCTGCGGCTACGGCACGCGACCCATCCGCGTGCTCGTCACCATGCTGTTCGCGGCGGTGTTGTTCATGCCGGCCTACTACGGCATGGAGCAGAGCATGCTCACCGCGGAGCCCGAGGAGACGAACACGCTCACTCTCGCCGACGCATACTTCGTCGCCCTCGGTGCGCAATTCGCCGTCGGCGTGGACCGCATTGTCGTGATGCCCGAGGTGGGGCGCCGCGTCTGGGGCATGATCGGCGTCTTCGTCGGCCTCGGACTGCTCACGCTGTTCATCTCCACGCTGTCGCGAAAAATGATTCAGTAGAAACGAGGCAAAGGCAAAAAGGGCTCGCCTCTTTCGGTGCAATTCCAAGTTGATTCGATCGGTTGCGCATCCAAGCCCACGGGCAACGCCCGTGGGTCGAGGCCCGAAACGGGTACGACCCGCGGGCTTTGCCTGAATGCCGGTACGTTTTCAGTTCAGAGGCGAGGGTAGGGCCCCAACCTGCGAGGCGTCCGGAATCCAAACGGCTAGCGGTTTCGAATGATTGGTGTGCTGCCGGTTACTCGCCGCCGCTGTTGAGGCGCGAGGCGGGTACGCTTGCGGAGGTAAAACTCACCGTGACGGCGGTTTTGCCGGCGACACGGGCGGTGCCGCGCATTTGCATGGCGCCGGCGACGTGTTCGAGGCACTCCGCTTCCATCTCGAGCACTTCGCCCGGTTTCACGGCGCGGCGGAAACGGGCGTCCTTCAAGCGCGAGAGCACCGGCACCGGCTCCTCGCCGCTTGCTTCGTCGAGGCGTGTCGCGAGAATGGCGCCACTTTGCAGTATCGCCTCGCAGATCAGCACACCTGGCATGATGGGGTTGCCCGGGTAGTGGCCGCCGACGAAGATCTCGTCCTCGCGCACCTCGTACTCGGTACGGATACGACCACCGGCGGTGGTGTCGCACTCGACGATGCGGTCGACGAACAAGAACGGCGGCCGGTGCGGAATTGCCGCGAGGACTTCGGCTTCCGGTTCACGTCCCATGATGATCAGCCCTGCTTCTCCTTCGCCGCCGGCGAAATGCCCATCACGTGGTAGCCCTTGTCCACGTATACCGTCGAGCCGGTAATCCCCGCGGCAAGCGGCGAGCAGAGGAAGGCGGCAGTGTGGCCGACGTCCTCCGCGGTGTTCACCTCGGGCAGCGGCGAGTTCTTCGCGTAGTAATCGATCGTGCCGTCGATCATGCCAATGGCCTTGGCGGCACGGCTTGCCAGTGGCCCCGCGCTGATCGTGTTGACGCGAATGCCCCACTTGCGGCCGGCCTCGTAGGCGAGGGTGCGGGTGTCACACTCGAGGGCGGCCTTCGCACTGCTCATGCCACCGCCGTAGCCGGGCACGACACGTTCCGCGGCAAGGTAGCTCAGGCTGATGACGCCGCCGCCGGGGCGCATCAGCGGCCCGAGCCGTTGCACCAGGCTGACGAGGCTGTAGGCGCTCGCACTGATCGCGGCAAGGTAGCCGGCGCGGCTCGTCTCAACGAGTGGGTTCTGCACTTCGGGGCCGTTGGCCAGCGAATGGGCGACGACGTCGAGGCAGCCCTCGCCGAAATCTTCCCGAAGGCGCGCGGCCACCTCAGAGATCGTGTAGCCTTCGAGGTCCTTGTAGCGCTTGTCCTCGCGTACCTCGGCGGGGACGTCCTCCGGCGTGTCGTACACAGCGTCGAGCGGGTAGACCTTTTCAATCTCGAGCGTGCCACCGCCGGGCAGCGACATGTCGAGCTTGCCGCGCTCGAGCGACTTCGCGAAGATGCCGAGCGCCGGCGGCCATGTACCCACGGTAATCTTCGCACCGGCCGCGGCCAGTGCCTTTAGGATTGCCCAGCCGTATCCCTTGTCGTCGGCGACTCCGGCAACGAAGGCCCGCTTTCCTTGCAGGTCGATTCCCAACATGGTGGTTGCACCTCTCGGCGTCGTCCCGAATCGGTTGTCCGTGAATGGTCGCGTACCGTATCAAAGCAGACGGGGCGAGGCGAGCGAGCGTTTTGCCGCCCGTGCCTCACCAAGTCGCGGAGAGGCCGTACCCAAGCCCACGGGCTTCGCCCGTGGGTCGAACGCGCGCCCCGGGAATGGGTGCGAGCGTTTTGCCGCCCGTGCCTCACCAAGTCGCGGAGAGGCTATACCCAAGCCCACGGGCTTCGCCCGTGGGTCGAACGCGCGCCCCGGGA
>SKZP01000664.1 GCA_007127275.1 Planctomycetota bacterium | reverse complement strand
TTTTGTGGCCGAACATGAGCCGGCTGCATGCGGAGGGTAAGCCTGGCTTGGATTTGCGGCGGGTGAACCTGTAGCGTGTGAATGCGTTGGGGCTTGGTGTGGTACTGCCTCGATTGAGTTGGTCGCCGGCGGGACGCGACGAGCGGTAGGGGCGACAACGACGTGGCGCCGTGCGTACCGGCCGCGCCCGCGGTACCGGTGTGCGAATACATTCGCCCCGCTACTTGGCACGGAAAGCCGTGCGCAAAGAAAGGAGCATTGCGTGGCCATTCAGCACCCACCCGCCGACGCGGAAGCACCGTCGAGCTCGTCACCGCATGCCGCGCAACAGTCGGAGCAGCCGCCGCTGCGAACGCGCCGAGCGCCCGGCTGGCTTGCGCCGTTGATTGTCGCGCTCGGTGCGGCCATTGCCGTGGTGCTTGCGCTGATTGTGCTTCCCGCGATGCGTGAGCCCGGCCGCGACGCACAAATGCAGCGGCGTTATCCCGCGCTGGAGATCGAGGCGGATCAAGAGCTGCTCGGCGACCGCCTCAACCTTCGGCAGTTCGACGTGCGGCTTTCGGCGCCGAACGAGTGGGAGCGCTTCACCTCCGAAACACTCGAGCATCTCGGGAGGCTTCTGGAGGAAGGCGAGGCCGTGGCCGGCTGGGGCTCGCCGCAGCAGTTCGGACTGATCCTGATTCACTCACTGACACCGCGCTACGTCGATACAGCGCGCAGCGAGCACCACGGCGACCCGTTGCTTGCCCTGAAGAAGGCGACGGTGCAGCGCAGCGAGGCGGACGACCAAGTCACCGTGCAAGCACAGGGAGCCTTTTCGGTGGACGGCATTCGGGTGACTCGTGTCGAAAAACTGCGCACCGACGGAGACGAACGCATGGTAGCTCTTCGCTATTTCGTCGGCGCCCCTTTCGAGCCTCCGTTCGGTCTGTACGTGATGTGTCATGAAGAGGCCTACGACAAGACCTTTCAGCGTACATTTCTTTCCGTGCTTGCCTCGATCCGCCACCTTGGTGCCGATTGAAGCACTCGCCGCCAGACGGTGAGCCTCCGATGTGGAATGCGCCACACGCAGCGGGGCACGAGTTTGGCATGATTGGCGTTTGTTTCGGTCGAGTCGCGGCCGGATGTGGAAGAAAGAGTTCTACACCTACGTTGGCTCGGCCGAGGAGCGCCGTGCAGTGCTAGGCGTTTCATGGGGACGGCTTGTCGGGGGGCGCGGGCGCGGCGTGGAAAACGAGTGCAAGTTCGCGGTCGAGTTATCCACTTTTTCGTGGATTGCCAGTGGAGAATCAGGACGTGGGTGGAATGTGAGGGGGCCATTCGCGCGGGGCCCTCGGGGGCGAAATCCCTGCGAGGGCAGCAGATGCGTGCGTCTTGAAGCGCCGTCAGTCCCCTTGGGTCGCTAACGCACCGAGGAATTTCGTTCTTACAGTCCTGTCGGAGTGGGCGCCCGCGACGTAGCATCTCCCCACTCGACGCGCCTCGACCTGTCGCCATGCCGTAGTTTGGTCGTTCATTGGTTGCGTCACTCACTCCTCACCGCTCTTGGAACAATCCACCACCCCCAGCAACCCATGCCACGTGATCCCGCAGGTGCGTCGCGAGCAGACCGTCTCGCAACGAGGGCAACGACAAGTCTCGGCAGCAACGTGGCGTTTGACACGTCGAGCCGCGCAGACGAGTCCGAGCCCTGCGAGAGGAGTTCGCCGCAGCTTGGGGGTCTGCATACATGGGGATGGACGCATTGGTTCGGTTCCAAGGGCCACCTCTCACTTCGACCGAGTATCCGACCGTCCGACCGAGCCGGTGCGAGAGTTTCCGTGACGGGTGTCCTTTGTCGGACTCCCTGCGTTGCGAACCGGCGTTGAGCACGACCGTCCGCGGCACCTCGGCTGCGGCATGGGTGCTCGTTGTTTGAATCATTCTCCTTGGCCTTGATTGACCGTGCGAGAGGAGCCGACAAGTATGATGTCCGTCTCTCTGCAGCATTGGAGCGAAATCGTCCGGACGCTCTCCACGCTGTGCCCGCCAGCGCTCTACCATGCCTTTGTTTCGCAGGCGACGCCGATGACGGTGGATGAGCAAACCATCGCCCGGCCGGGCGAGGCGATGCGGATCGCCGTCGAACAGGATTACGTGGATACGTTTCGCTCGGCCCTGACCGGGTACGTATCCCACGCGGTTCGACACTGCACGGGGATGGAGGTCCCGGTGCAGTTCGTGACGCGAGAGCCCGGCAGCGGCAGTGACAGCCACCTTCCGAAGGTAGACGGGAGCTTCGCGCCGGGACATGCGGGGCCCGTCGGACAAGCCGGGGCTGCGTACGGCTCCAGCGCACCGGCACAACCTGCCTCGCAGCCCACCCCCGGCTCGACGCTCGACCAAGTCATGCCCCACGCCCCACTGCGGGACTACGAAGCGACGGGCAACGGCGCCGCCCCGCACTCGCCGGCGGGGCACCCACATCCGCCGCATGCGCACGGAGGCTCCGCCGCCTCCGGACGAGTCGCACCGCCGGGGAACGCCACGCCAAAGGGGAACGGCGGCTCCGCCACCGGCGGCGTCCACGTCGGCTGGGGCGAGATGGGGCGCGGCACCTACGGTGCCCCGACGGCGCCTCCCACGCCACCGGCGGCGGGGGCGCACGGCTACGAAGCGCCACCGGCCTACGGCGAAGAGCAGGTGCCGCGCGTGTACTCCGACACGCATTCCTTGCCGCTCAACCCCTGCAATACCTTCGACAACTTCATCACCGGCCCCAGCAACCGCATCGCCCA
>SKZP01000253.1 GCA_007127275.1 Planctomycetota bacterium | reverse complement strand
TGTCGACTTAGTACAGCTCCCCAGAAGAAAGTGACCCATCCTCGTTGCGACTCGGCCTGCTCGCAACGCAACGGGGTCACTTTCTTCTGGGGAGCTGTACTTAGGGAATGCCGAGGAGTTTGTGTGTTTGCAGGGAAAGTTTGAAGCGCGGGTTTGCGAGGCAGTAGTTCGTCGCTGCCCGGAGGTTGGCCTGCGTGGCCTCGGGGTTGCCGGGAACGTCTTGCGGCTGCAGGTAGTAGTGCGTGAAGCGCCACTGTGTCGGCGCAAAGCGTTCCGGCTCGGCCCCGGGCCGTGGCTGTGGATACACGAGCTTGAGTTCGTCCCCTTCGCGCAACACCCATTGCGCCTCGCTGCCCGCCTTCGGGCTGACGCAAACCCAATCCACCCCGCCCGGCGGCAGCGGCAACGTGGCGTTGGTCTCCACCGCCACGTCGAAGCCTCGCTCGCGCAAAGCGGCCACGGCTGCCGCGTCGAGTTGCAACAGCGGCTCCCCGCCGGTGCAGACGACGTAGCGCCCGTGGAACTCGCGGCTCGGCCAAGCTGCCGCGACCGCCTCGGCGAGTGCCTGCGCGTCCGCGAAGCGTCCGCCGCCTGGGCCGTCGGTGCCTACGAAGTCGGTGTCGCAGAAGCGGCACACGGCGGTGGCCCGGTCCGCCTCGCGCCCACTCCAGAGATTGCAGCCGGCAAAGCGGCAAAACACCGCCGGGCGTCCGCTGTGCGCGCCTTCCCCTTGAAGCGTGTAAAAGATTTCCTTCACCGCGTACGACATGCCGACCTCGTTCGAGCCGCGACCTCGCGCCGCACACCGTCCTCGCAGGTGCCCACGCGTGAGAAGAGCTTATCATGCTCGTGCCGCGCGCAGGATGCGAGCATGGGCACGGACGTTTCGTTTCCCCTTCGGTGAGGTTTTGTCACACTTCGCGCGCGGTCGCAGCGCGGACGAGCGGGAAGCAGCCGGTAATCCTCGGAGGCGGTCGCTCGCCTCGGTGTGTGGCTCGCTGGGCGCGGGTCGCGACCGGTGTGAGGGGCGGGCACCGCAGCCCCCCTTCGCTCGTGCGGGTTGCGCCGGCAGTTTCCGGCTCCCCCGGGGGACAAGAGAAGCCATGGACGTGGCAGATCCGCAAACGACTGTTGCTCACATCGAAGTGCCGGAGCTTTCGCTGCTTGCCGCGGGGAAGGTACGCCACAATTATGCGCTTGGGGACTACCTGTTGATGGTGACGAGCGACCGGTTGAGCGCCTTCGACGTGGTCTTTGCAGAGCCGATACCCGGCAAGGGGGCGGCGCTGACGCGGCTCTCACGCTTTTGGTTCGAGTACCTTGCACCGTTTGCGCCGCATCACCTGGTCAGCGCGGATGTCGACGGGATCCTTGCGTATGCGCGCCATGTCGGTGTGGACCTCGAGCGGTACCGCGAAATGCTTGCGGGGCGCTCGCTCCTTGTGAAACGGTTGCGGATGTTGCCGGTGGAGTGCGTCGCCCGGGGGTATCTGGCCGGCAGCGGCTGGCGGGAATACCGCGAGCGCGGCACCGTCTGCGGCATCGCGCTGCCGCCGGGGCTTTCTCAGGGAGATCGGGTACCGGAGCCGCTGTTTACCCCGGCGACGAAAGCGGAGCAGGGGGCACACGACGAGAACATCCCGTATGAGCGCGTGGTGGAGATCCTCGGCGCGGCGCTTGCGGCGAAGCTGCGCGAGACCACGCTGGCGCTTTACCGCGAGGCCGCGGAGCTTGCGCTCAGCCGCGGCATCCTCATTGCGGATACGAAATTCGAGTTCGGCCTCGACGAGCACGACACGTTAACGCTTGCCGACGAGGTGTTGACGCCGGATTCCAGCCGCTTCTGGCCGGTCGAGACCTACGCGGCCGGCCAGAGTCCGCCGAGCTTCGACAAGCAATTCGTGCGCGACCACCTCGAAGGCGCGGGCTTTACCGGACAAGGCGATGCCCCGCCGCTACCCGCGGAGATCATCGCGAAAACCGCCGAGCGGTATGCGACGGCCGTGACGCGGCTGATGTCACGCACGAGTTGATTCCGTCGCCGGTGCGTTGCCGCCGGTCGTGATCGAGACCGCACCCGTTTTCCCGGTTTCGTGGGGTCGAGCCATGACGGCACAAGTGATGGACACATGCACGTGGCAGGGCGAAACCTGGTTCGTCTGCGAATGGGAAGCGGCCGGGGAGGCGACGGAGATTCCGAGTGCCGAGGCGTTCGGCTTCGAGACGCGTGCGCCACATACCGCGAACTGGCGGGGATACGTCTGCCACTTCCGCATTGCCGAGGCGTCGCTTGTATTGGTGCGGATGACGGTGTATCCGGCCGACGGCTACGAGAGTCATGTCCCGAACGTGGCGCAACGAAGCGAGCGAACCTTGGCTTTGAGCGGCATCACCGAGGTCGAACTCACCTTCGACTCGTATGCGGTTGGTTTCACCGGCACGCTGTACCTTGGTCGCGACCTTGACTGGTTGCGCTACGAACACATGGGTACGCAAGCGCTACGCGCGTTTCGCAAGCGTGCGACCCTACGCTTCGAACAGGGCCGACTCGTCGAGGCAACGCGCGAAGAAGACGAACCGCCAACGCCCGGCATCGCAGCGGAAACCATTTAGAATGAAGGAGCGGGCAGGAGATACCGTCCGCACGTTAAGCGTCACGAGCGAAAGCTGTGCGGGATTGCGCCCCCAAGCCCACGGGCTTCGCCCGAGGGCCGAACGCGAATCACGGTTCGACCTACGGGCGAAGCCCGTGGGCATGGGGGAAAGGCAAAGATCCCGCGGTG
>SKZP01000552.1 GCA_007127275.1 Planctomycetota bacterium | reverse complement strand
CGTATGCGGCGAACCGGCGAATCCCCTCGTCTCAGTTTCCGTCCTTGCCCGTAGGGAACGGATTACCGAACGGCCTCGGCCGGACAATATAGACGTCGTAGGGCTTGCGCTTGCAGTGTACAACCGAGGTTTCGCTCGACATGTCCATGCACCCTTGTCCCGACGTTCCAGCGGTCTGTGCTCGCGCGCGGCTGCAGGGATTCGCATGCGCAAGCGGACGATCTCACTGGCGGGGCGTCGAGGTCAGCCGGCGAGGTTGTGGTTCTGCAGGGCTTGGCTGAGTGCGGGGTCGAGCGCCTGCGGGAGCTGCTGCGGCCCCGAGTAGGCGACCACCTGCTCGGGCGCGAGACCGACCTTGGAGATCACCTTGGTAGTTGCCTGCGGTGTACTGGAAAGCACGACCAGTGGTTTGCGGTGCCGCACCGCGTGCTTGACCTCGTGGCCAACGTGCGGCGTCGGCTTCGGCTCGCCGGTGAGGTCGGCAATGATCAACGAGGCGCCGCTGATGAAGCGTTCTATCCCCTTCCAGATCGCTGCCGTGTCGGCAACGTCGTCCATGCGGATGGTCGCAATCCCCTTTGCGGCGCAGGTGTCGGTAATGGCCCGGTAGGCTTGCTCCCCGACCGTGCCGTGGGGCAAGGCGAGGAAGGCGACGGTCCCCGGCTTGGCCCTGACGGAAGGGACGGCGGTCGGCTGCGGGTCGAGTTCCAGGTCTTCCAGCGGCACCGCCTCGGCGCCGGACGGCTCCACCGGCTCTGGGGCGACACCGGTGGACTCGGCGGCGGCCGCCGCTTTGAGCTGCGCCGCGAGGCTTCCGTCGTCGAGAATCGTTTGTCCGTACCAGTCGACTTCGTCGTTGGCGGATTCCTTTTCTTCGCCGGCGAGCTCCGCAAAAATGGGTTCCGAGCCGCTGTCCGCGTCGTCGGTCAGTCCGCCGGGGTCGTCCTCCCAAATCGTTTGTCCGCCGACGGCCTCCTCCTCGGCCCAGGCACCGCCCCCCTGCTGATGCGGTGCCGCTTGTGCCTGCGCACTTTGCACCTGCCGCAGGCCAATGTCGCCACGCACGTTGAGCGACTGGGGGTGGCTCACCGGTTGCAGAATCCCGGTCGACTCCGGCGACTGATACTGCTGGTGCGAATCGAAGTTGTGCACGTTGTAGTGGTGCTGCGTCTGCGGGTCGAGCATGATCTGCACGCGCTGGTGCCGCAGAATCTGCAACGCCTGCTCGACGCTGATGTACTGCTGCTTGACGAGGATCGAGCCGATGTACAAATGCACCCCGTGTTTCTTGCGTTCCGCCTGCACGGCAAGTGCCCAATCGACGTGTTCTTGACCGAGCCAGCCGGCGCGTATGGCCAGCTCACCAAAGAGTGGGCGTACAGGCTGGTTCATCCCCAGCAACCTTTCCTCGTTCGGGAGTCGGGCACAGGCGTGCGCCGATCGCCATGCCGCGGCCACGGATGATTTCCATGCCTCATGGAGGACGCAGCGGTACGTCGCGTCGCGGCACGTCAGGTATGAATGAGACGAAACAAATCCCGGCGGGAGCACGACTGCGAGGCCCCGAGTTGCCGAGTGGCCCTACTCTACCCTTTCCGTGACGCCGACGCCAGTGATCGGTATTCGCACCGCGCAGCGCCACGTTGTGAACCGAGTATTCTTCAAGCCCACGGGCTTCGTGCGCGGGTCGTTGGGAACGCCGTCACGCTCGCTCAATGGAGTGGTACGTCGGGTAGCACCCACAGATGCATGCGCACGTTCAAGTGCTCGGGGTGCGGGCTTGCGAGGCCCTTGCCGAGACGGTAGCGATACTCGCCGCGGCGCAGGCCAAGCGGCGTGGGGTCTCGCGGCAGAGCCTCCTCGTCCTCGACCAGCTCGGGCCACACCTCGAGCGCAAACACCCGCCCGTGTGCGGGTACGGTTCGCCCTTCGTACAGCTTCTCAAGTCCCTCGCGGATGCCGCGGTGGAACGCCTCCCTCATCTCGCCGACGAACGCCTCCGCCCTGGTCTCCGGCTGGGGGTGAAGCTCCACGCCAGGCAACTCGACGCGTACCTCCACCGAGAGGCGCTCGGCGGCACGCAACTCGGCCAGTTGCTCCTCGCGAAACGTCGCCTCGGGTACGGTTGTCGCGGCCGACCAGAAGATACGCAGATCTCCCACTCGCACGACCTCACGCGTCACGACGGTCGGCTCATGCGGCAGCAAGCCGGAGAAAGCCGCTGGCGCGAGCGTGAACTCGTCGTCGGCGCGCGCGTAGCGCAGCCCTCGCACCGCCTCCGTCAAGCGGGCCAGCGCGTCCGCATCCGCAACTCGCACCGGCAGCGCATCCGACGGGACGGGGCTGTACGCTTCCACTCCCGCCGTCGTTACCCGCTCCGGCACCGTCGAACCACACGCGAGGCCCGCCGGAGCAATCATCGCCAGCACGAGCCAAAGCGACGAGCACCGCCGGCTCCTTGGTCCCTTCGTTCTCGTGGAGTCCCCTCGCACTAGCTGTTCTCCTGAACGTCAATTGAACGGCCCCGTTTCGCGTCGCGAGCCAGATTTGAACGAGGCTGCGTCGACGGGATGCATTCCCGCTTCGTCGCGGCCGCCGTCAATGGTGCTCTGCTCGTTGGCACACCCACCTCGCAGTGCCGCTGAATCCTCGGGGTGCGAACCCTTCGGAGGCGTGAGGAGTTTCCCGGGGCTGCCGCGTCGCTTTATGCCGGCTTGACTGTGCTTGCCACGGATGGCCCACGCCGACCGTCCACAGGCAGGGAGCGTTTGGTCGAGCCGGCT
>SKZP01000500.1 GCA_007127275.1 Planctomycetota bacterium | reverse complement strand
GTGGGTGGATTTCCAGAGCGATCCACGGACCGCAGCCCGTGGGCTTACTACGAATCCCATTAGACAAGGGGTTTAGGAGCTGTCAGAAAGTACCTTCCGAAGTTGAGCACCTGCGCTCGGCTCTGCTTCGTTGTCGTCGGTTGCGCGGCTCGACGGGACTCGTCACACCTTCACTGCTCACCTTCCTCCGCCTTGCACAGCCTTCGCTCGTGACGCTCAACGCCAACTGCTCGATCCCGCAAGATTGTGCGGCGAGAGAAGGCGGCGAAAGCGTTTGTCTCGTTAAAGGATTGGAGCTTGAGCCAACCGTTTTCTGCGCTACTTGCCACGCAATAAGTCGGCGAGTCCGCCGGAAAAAACGAACGAATGCGCCGACGTCAAGCAACTCGGAAGCACCGCCGCCGAGGCGCGCGGGTTGCGGGTCCGCACGTCCGCGCGGTGCCGCCAAAACGAGCCACCTAATCGGTACGGCCACTGATGGTCTGGGCTCGTTCCATCATTCGCGAACGTACGAACAAGGGAGGACCAAGCAGGCACGGTGTAGCGGCGGCTTCTTCTCACTTGCTAGACTCCGGCCCACCTTTCTACTTAGGTTCAAGTTCTAGACCACCTATCTTGCAAGGAGTTCGTCGTGACCGAGGCTGCCGGAGTACAAGACAACCCGCTGTTTACCTGGGACAATCTGCCGCCGTTCGACCGTATCGAGGCCGCGCATGTGGTGCCGGCGGTGACGCAGCTGCTTGCGGAGCTTGAGCAGCGGCTGCAAGCGATCGAGGCGGAGGTGAAGCCGACGTATGCGGAGCTTGTGCAACCGCTCGACGAGATTCATGAGCGGCTGCACCGCGTCTGGGGCCCGGTGGGCCACCTCAAGAGCGTCAAGGACTCGGCGGAGCTGCGCGAGGCGCATCAGGAGATGCAGCCGGCGGTGGTCAAGTTCGGGCTGCGCGCCGGGCAGAGCGAGCCGATTTATAAGGGGCTCAAGGCGCTGCAGGAGGGGCCGGAGTGGACGAAGCTCGAACGGGCGCAGCAGCGTGTCGTCGAGCACCTGATCCGCGAGGCGGAGCAAGCCGGCATTGCCCTCGAAGGGGAGGCGCGCACGCGGTTCAACGAGATTGCCGAGCGGTTGAGCCACCTCTCCACGGAGTTTTCCAACGCCGGGCTCGACGCGACAAAAGCCTGGTCCATTACGCTGACCCGCGAGGAAGAGGTCGACGGGCTGCCGCAGACGGCGCGGGCCATGTACGCCGCGGCGCACAACCAAGCGAAGCAGGCGGACGAGCCGGAGGCAACGCCGGAGAAGGGGCCGTGGCGCGTAACGCTGGCCATTCCGAGCTTTCTCGCCTTCATGAAGGACGCAAAGCGACGCGACCTGCGCGAAAAGCTTTACCGGGCCTTCCTCACCCGCGCCTCCGATCAAAGCGACTTTCCCGAGTTCGACAACACCGCCCGCATCAACGAGATCCTCACACTGCGCAAGGAAAAGGCCGCCCTGCTCGGCTTTAAGAGTTACGCCGAGTTCAGCCTCTGGGGCAAGATGGCGCCGAGCGTCCAGGCCGTCGAGGGGCTGCTCGAGGAGCTGCGGGTGGCGGCGTGGGAGCCGGCAGTCAAGGACCACGAGGAGCTGGAAGAGCTTGCGAAGCGCCACGGCCAGCAGGAGCCGGTGGCGCACTGGGATGCGACGTACTGGGGGGAGCGGCTGCGCGAGGAGCGCTTCGGCATCAAGGACGAGGAGTTGCGCCCCTACTTCCCGCTGGAGCCGGTGGTCAACGGCTTGTTCGCGCTGGTCGAGCGCCTCTTCGGCGTGAGCGTCAAGGCCGCCGACGGCGAGGCGCCGGTGTGGCACCCCGACGTGCGCTTCTACAAAATCTACGACGACGCCGGCGCGCACATCGCCTCGTTCTACCTCGACCCGTACAGCCGCCCCGAGGACAAGCGCAGCGGCGCCTGGATGAACGTCTGCCGGATGCGGCAGCGCCACGCCGACGGCTCGCTGCAGGTGCCCGTCGCCTACCTCGTCTGCAACCAAACGCCGCCGACGGGGGATACGCCGTCGCTGATGACCTTCAACGAGGTGACGACGCTCTTCCACGAGTTCGGCCACGGCCTGCACCACATGCTCACCCGCATGGACTACCCGCAGGTCGCCGGCGTCGCCGGAGTCGAGTGGGACGCGGTGGAGCTGCCCAGCCAATTCATGGAGAACTGGTGCTACCACAAGCCGACGCTGCTCGGCATGGCGCGCCACTACCAAACCGGCGAGCCGCTGCCGGATGAGCTGTTCACCAAGCTCGAGGCGGCACGCACCTTCCGCGCCGGCTCCATGCTGCTGCGCCAGATCATGTTCAGCATGCTGGATATGGAACTGCACACGCGCTTCGAGCCCGGCGGCGCCGAGAGCGTCTTCGACGTGCACCGTCGCATTGCCGAGCGCACCTCGGTGTTGAAGCCACTTGCCGAGGACCGCTTCCTCTGCTCGTTCGCGCACATCTTCGCCGGTGGCTACGCCGCGGGCTACTACAGCTACAAGTGGGCCGAGGTCTTGAGCGCCGACGCCTTCGCCGCCTTCGAAGAAGCCGGCCTCGACAACGAAGCCGCCATCAAGGAAGTCGGCCGCCGCTTCCGCGAAACCGTCCTGGCCCAAGGCGGCGGCGAAGACCCGATGACCATCTACCGCAGCTTCCGCGGCCGCGAACCCAGCACCGAGCCGCTCCTACGCCACAACGGCTTGCTCCCCCAAAGCGCCTAACGGCACAGGCGCTCAAACAAGCGTAAAGCAATAGCTCACGTGAGCTATTTGGATTGTTG
>SKZP01000558.1 GCA_007127275.1 Planctomycetota bacterium | reverse complement strand
GCGTGAGAAGATCAGATACTACGGGCAGATTGACCGCTTTCATCCCGAAAACGCGGTTTCTTCGAAACGTCCAACCCGCGGATCCGTCGAAGGCGTGACGGTGCGTTCACTGCCGCTTCGGCGAGTGCCGCTCATACGAGCAAGGGGAGCGCACCTCCCGCGAATCTCGCAACCGCTTCCGGTACAAGGAGTTCTCTCATGCGACGAACGAAAGTATTTGTCTGGCTTGCCGCTCTAGCCCTCGTAGTGGGCGGCGGCTTGCTGACGTGGACCGTAAATGCTCAGGCAGACGACGGCGAGGAGAAGCCAGCCGCGCAATGGCTCGCCGAGGGAGACGAACTGTTCGACGAGCGCTCCTACCGGCAGGCAAGCGAGGCCTACGAGGCCTACCTCGAACAAGTCGAGGAGGTCAATGCGACGAGCAACCGCGTTCGCCGCAATCTTTCGGTCGCCTACGTACACCAGAACAAGTACGACGAAGCGATTGAGACCCTCGAGACGCTTGCCGCGTTGAACGAAGGGGAGCGCTTCGAGGTGCTTGCTCGCCGACAGTTGATGCTCGTTCGGCTGAATATGCCGAGCTACTACTGGGAAAAGGACGGCGAGCGGCACTGGGTGCGCTGGATGCAACAGGCGAGGCGCCACTGGGTCGGCGGGGAGAACCAGCGCGACGCGCTCAAGCAGATTGAACGGGCGCACGAGGTGCAGGCGGCCCGTTTGGAAGCGCTCGGCGACGACAACGAAACCCTGCGCATCGCCGAGTTGGGCCTTGCCGGGCAAGTGAACCGCGAGCTTGCCGACTTGCTCGAAGGCCACGACGCAGCCCACGAGCGCGAGCGGCGAGAGATTTTGCTCGAACGGCCCGGCGGCGAGCGTGAGGCGCAATCCATCACCGTGAAGACCTGGCCGAATCGCGAGCGGATCAAGCAGCTTTATACGGAAGCGGCGGAGCTGTACGACGAGTTGGGACGCCTCGGCGCGAACGAAGAGACGCAGTTGCGCGGCGCACTTTCGCTGTATGCGAAGGCCGTGTTCGTCGACCGCGTCGAGGAGTCGTGGCAGATGCTGCACGAGCAGTACGGCGAATTGCTGGCCGAGGGTGAGTTGCCCGAGCCGCCGAATGCGACGCCATACTACGAAGCGGTGCGGGAGCGTTATCCGTCGAGCCGTCGCGCCGCCGAGGCGTGTATGATGGTGGCGCGCAAACGCCTTGCCGCGGGGGACCGTGTCGCGGCACTGGAAGAATTGCGCGAGTTGCGCGAGGCCTACCCCGAGTCGAAGTGGGTTTCCGACTCGCTCGGTATTGAGCAGATGATCACCGCACCGCGGCTGCGCGTCAGCCTGGATACGACGCTGCCCTTGGATCAACCGTGGAAGATCGAGGCGAGCACGCGCAACGTCGAGGAGATCCAGTTCCGCGCGTACGAGTTCGACCTGGTCGGACTAATGCGCGACGAGCAATTCCAGAACGACACCGAGGCCTCGTTCAACAGCGTCAGCACGCTGATCGACGGCGGCCACTACGAACGCTTCCGCGGCGAGCAACTCGGCAACTGGAACAGCGTCGTCAAGGACGACGGCAACCACAATTGGCTCGCACACCCCGAGATCAAGGTCGGCGTGGACCGCGACTACCGCGGCGCCTTCGTGCTCGTCAGCGAAGCCGACGGCATCACGCAAACCTCGCTGCACGTCGTCACCGACCTCGCCATTGTAATGCAACCCGGGCCGCAACAGTCCGTCCACTGGCTCGTCGAAAGCGAAACCGGGGAGCCGGTCGGCCCGGCCGAGGTACACATGCGCCAGCGCTGGAGCCGCTGGCAGCGTGGCAGCGGTCGCGTCTACTACGTCGAGCATACGGACTACACCGCCGACGACGCCGGCATCGCCACCATGCCGCGCTTCACGCGTCCCCGTGCCGGAACGAGCTACAACAGCACCGCGACGCTGGCCGTGACCGGCGACGGCCGCTTTGCCGTGACCAACCAGCGACGGCAGCAGGCAAGCTCCTGGGACTGGAGTACGCTGACGCGGCACATGCTCTACACCGAGCGGCCCGTCTATCGCCCCGGGCACACCGTCTACTTGCGCGGCGTCGCCCGGCAATACCGGGACAACGAGTTTCACACGCTGTCGGATCGTAACGTCAGCTACCGAGTGATCGACCCGCGTGGCGAAACCCTCGACAGCGGCACGCTCAGCACGAGCGAGTTCGGCACCTACGACTTTTCGGTCGAGGTTCCCGAGGACGCGACGCTTGGCACCTACCGCGTGATCAGCAACCTCGGCGGGCGCTACGGCGGCACCGCACAAACCTTTGCCGTCGAGGAATACGTCGTCCCCGAGTACGAGGTCAGCGTCGAGCACACCGGCGGCCCCGTTCGCACCGGCGACGACGCCACGGCAACCATCCGCGTCGAGTACTACGCCGGCGGCCCCGTCGCCGAGGCGGATGTCTCCTACCGCGTTTATCGCGAAGTCTCCTGGAGCGGCTACACCTTCCGCAGTCGCGGCGCCTGGTTCCACCGCGGCTGGTACAGCCCGCCGCGTCCGCCGCAACGCGGTCGCCCGCTCGTCACCGAAGGGAAAACTCGCGCCGACGAAAACGGCGAGGTGGAGGTCGAATTCTCCACCGAGGCGCCCGAGCTTGACAGCAACTTCTGGAGTTACCGCTACGTGATCGAGGCGGAGGCCTCCGACGAAAGCCGCCGGGTGATCGAGGGCCGCGGCACTGTCGTGTCCAGTGAGCGGGCCTTCAACGCCTACATGAACACCGAGCACGAGTTCTACCGCGAGAACGACCGCG
>SKZP01000612.1 GCA_007127275.1 Planctomycetota bacterium | reverse complement strand
TCCGACGTTGCGCCCCCTTTCGCGCGACCACCATTTCACGCTGATTCACGCCAAACGGCTGCGCGAGGCGTCCGCCGACGGGGCAAGCGCCGAGTTGCGGCAGAGCGCCGTGGCTGCCTTCCGCGGGCACTGGCCGGACGCCCTGGATCACTTCGAGGCGGAGGAGACGTTTCTTGCGCCACATGCCAGCGACGAGTTGCGTGCGCGGCTGTTCGAGGAACACGCACACCTGCGTGCGCTGGCCGAGTCGTTGCTGAACACGGCAGCGGATCCGCCGCCGAACACCTTGCGAGAGATGGGCGAGGCCATTGACGCGCATGTACGGTTTGAAGAGCACGAGCTTTTCCCGCACGTCGAGTCGGCGCTCGGCGAGGAAGGGCTCGCAAAGATTGAGCAAGCCATGCAAGAGCTCGAGACACGCCGCGACCGAGGAAGCGCAAACGCCTGAACCAACGACGCGGGATTTGTGCCCGCAAGCCCACGGGCTTCGTGGGTCGACCCGTGATTTGCGTGCGACCCACGGGCGAAGACCGTGGGCTTGGGGGAGGGGCTCCGAGTCCAGGTGCGCGTATGTGCTTCGAAGGGATTCAGGGGACTCCGCTCGCGGTCTGAGCCACCGGCGGGCGGGAGAGAAAGCGAGCGAACCGGATGAGTCTTACACCCAACGCGTTGCCTGCGCACTGGCCGGTGCTCGGCGTGTGCGGCTTCCAGAACTCCGGCAAGACGTCGCTACTGGAGGCGGCCATTCCGCATTTTGTTGCCCGGGGTTTGCGCGTTGCGGTGGTGAAAGCCGACGCGCACGGCATTGATGTGGACCGGCCGGGCAAGGACTCCGACCGCTTGTTTCGCGCCGGCGCAACCGTGGCGTTATGCGGCCCCGAGGAGAGCTTGCAGCGCAAACACACGCCGGGCAAGGCGCCGCTTGCCCCGCTTGTGCAGCAGCACTTGCGCAAGCACGACCTCGTGCTCGTCGAGGGGCACAAGTCGGCGCCGCTCTCCAAGGTGTGGCTGCATACACAAGCGCCGCAAAAGGTGCCGCACGAGGCGCGCGACATTCTCGCACAGCTTCCCTGGCAGCCGCTTGCGGAACGAGTGGCGAGACTGTCCGCCGAGGTGGAGGCGCTGCTGGAG
Source organism: Planctomycetota bacterium (assembly GCA_007127275.1). Taxonomy (GTDB): domain Bacteria; phylum Planctomycetota; class UBA8742; order SKZP01; family SKZP01; genus SKZP01. The sequence goes on along the minus strand of SKZP01000612.1, from coordinate 1,687 downwards.
GGAGCCGCAGCCGCAACGCCGCGCTACCTCGGACTGCTGATTGGCGGGGCAAGCCGCCGCATGGGCGCGCCGAAGCACCGCTTGGTCATGCCCGACGGGCGCGAGTTGCTTGAGCATCTCGTCGAGCGTTTTCATGAGCAGGCCGAGGCCGTCGTGCTGCTGGGCAACGAGTGCGTTGCGCCGAGCCTCGCCGCGTTGCCCCGTTTGCCCGACGTGCTCGACGCACCGCGACGCGGCCCGCTGGCCGGGATGCTTGTCGCGCTGCGCTTCGCGCCCGAGGCCCGCTGGAGCTTTGCCGCCTGTGACCAACCCGCCCTTCAAGCCGACGGGCTCGCGTGGCTCGCCGCTCAACAACCCGCCGCCGGCACCTGGGGCGTCGTCGCCACGTGCGAGGAGGCCGTGCAACCGTTGCCTTGCTTGCTAGACGGCCGCCTGTGCGACGAGCTCGAGCGGCTGCTGCGCAGCGACGCCGGTCCACGACGCCTCGTCGAGCATGAGAAGGTACGCGCTGTCGAGCTTCCGCCGGCGTTGCACGCACAGTGGCAAGACGTCGACACGCCGCAGCAGTGGCAGGCGTATCTGCGTAGCCTTGCCTGACGGCCCCAAGACCGACTGCGTCGGTAGGCGTCCGCACGGCTGACCTACGCGGAGGCCAGGCGACACACGGCGGTGGCACGCGCGCGTCCGGCATACGAAACACTCACCGCGCGGCCTGCAGTCGCCTTCGAATACGACGTCCTCCCCTACGGACGTAGGGGGGGCTACCGGCGCCGTCGCTGGACGTGGAAACTACGGAGGCATCCGAAAATCAGCGTATGCGTCCCGCTCACTCCGCCTCGTGCTCTTGCTCGCGTGCGTCGCCGTTCTCGTCGTTTGCAGCAAGTAAGTCGCGGCCCAGCGAGCGCACCTCTTCGGCGCGCAAGTCGTTGCCGAGACGCTCGTAGAGCTCCGCAAGGCGCTCGGTGTCAAGGCGAATGCGGCGGCGCAGGTGAAGGGCTCGGTTGATGCGAAACGCGCGGTCGGCGTAGAAAACGGCCTCGTCGAGGCGCTCCTGCGCTTCAAGGACGAGGGAGAGGTTGGCGAGCGAAATGGCGAGTTGCGCCGAGTTCGCTCGGGGGTTTGCGTCGCTGCGCAGCCGTTGCTGCTCGAGCTTGTCGTAATGGAGCGCCAGGCGAAAGGCCTCCTCCGCCTGCGACCAACGCCCCGCGGCATACTCCCACTCCCCCCAATACGTCGCCGCTTCCGCAGCCAGACCGTACTCGTCCAACGACGCCGCGTCCGAGACCACCCCGCGAAAGTGCGTTCGCCACTGATCAAGCGACTTTTCCTCGCGAGGGGGCAACTCCAGGCGAGCCACTTCGACGCGCACCAACCCCCGCCGCGCCTCTTCCGCCGTGGCACTCGTGCCGCAGCCGGAGCACAAAGCCAAGGCGGGGACCATCAGAAGCGCGACCGCGGCTAACCAAGCCGCCGCGGCAACGCGACATCCCCCCGGTACGAAGGAGCGCGCAAGCACTTCTTCGCGGCTGATGACATCCGTTCTCGTCCGACTACCCCGCACGCTCATTGCTCGTTGTTGTTGGTTGTACCGGCCGTTGTACGGTAAGCAAACCGGGTCGCCTCCCAGGGTGACCGGCAAAGAGCCCTCGGAGGTAGTCCCGCATTCGACAAGCAGATACGGATTGGC
>SKZP01000492.1 GCA_007127275.1 Planctomycetota bacterium | reverse complement strand
CACCGGCCGCATCGAGCGCGGGCAGGTGAAGGTCGGCGACGACTGCGAAATCGTCGGCTTCGCGAAGGAGCCTCGCAAGACCGTGGTCACCGGCGTGGAGATGTTCAACAAGACGCTCGACGAGGGTCGCGCCGGCGAGAACTGCGGCGTGCTGCTGCGCGGCGTGGAAAAGAAGGATCTCGAGCGCGGCATGGTGCTCGCCGCACCGGGCTCGATCAAGCCGCACACGAAGTTCGAGGCGGAGGTCTACGTGCTGACCAAGGAGGAGGGCGGCCGTCACACGCCGTTCTTCACCGGCTACAAGCCGCAGTTCTACTTCCGCACCACCGACGTCACCGGCGACTGCAAGCTGATCAACGCCGAGATGGCGATGCCGGGCGACAACGTGCGCGTCGAGGTCAACCTCGGCAAGCCGATCGCCGCGGAAGAAAAGCTGCGCTTCGCGATCCGCGAAGGCGGCCGCACGGTCGGCTCCGGAGTGATCACCAAGATCATCGAATGAGCCAAATCGGTGCGCCGGCTTGACGAGCCCCGCCGGAGTTGGCTTACAGGACCGAGCAACCGGGCTCGCCGATCGACGAACCAAAGCATACGGGCGTAGCTCAATTTGGCAGAGCAGCTGATTCCAAATCAGCAGGTTGGGGGTTCGAGTCCCTCCGCCCGTGCCAATACTCATCCCGGCCTTCCAGGGGCGAGTACGCGACCTTGGGGGGCCGGCGGTCTTTCCTCCCTGCCCGGCAATCCCGGCAGGTAGATGCACGCGTGCGCCCGGTCTCGGGCTCGGCGCGCGCAGGCAAGCGGCCGGTGGGAGGAGTTTCGCACTGTACGGATACGACTTCCGAGCGGGGCACCCGCTCGGGAGGATCCACTCGGAAGCAGCAACCACGACCACGACGTCCAATGGGCCTGTACACAATGGAAAAGCCGGGGCAGGGGATGCGCGTCCGCGTGGGCGCCTTGCTCTTGCTTCTGCTCTTGTTCGGCTGGGGTAGCGTCGAGTGCCACCGCGTGCTCAACGAGCGCTTCGGGCTGCACTACGAACTGCCAGATCCGAACGTCGACGTCAGCGGCGTTCGTTTCACGCCATTCGAGGACTCGCGTTCTTCCTACGCGATCTCGCGACACGACGGCACGGTCGTGCGCTTCGGCGGTGAGGCTCCGCAGGAATCCGGCGGCCTCGCCATGCACACCCGGTTTGTCCAGATCGTCGACGGCGAAACAATCGTCGTCGCCGAAGCACAGCCCGGGCAACCACCCGCCGAACTGCAAGAGATCCCGCGGCGTGAACAGCAAGTCGCCGACCCTGGCGAGACGCGGCCCCTGCCCGCTGAAGAGCCGCAGGACGACGAAGCCCAGCCCGAAGACGGCGAGCCGCAAGAAGACACGGAAGCGCCAGCCAACGGCAACGGCGAGGCCAACGGCAACGGCGAAAACGAGTCAGCGCCCGGCGAACAGGGGCACCTGCCGAATCTGGAAGGGGCTCCGGTCCAGGTGGTCGGGGACGAAAACGACGGGGAACCGCAGACCCAGCCCGGTGCGGGCGAGAACGGCGAAGAGGAAGTAACTGACGAAGCGGCACGCGAAGATGAGGACGACGCGGATTCACCGGAGGAAGCCGACGAGCCGATCCGCGGTGACGACGACGCCGAGAACGGAATCATCAGGGGAGAGCGCGAAGAGCCGCGTACCGAAGATGTGCGGGAGATCGACACCCAGCCCGGACCGTTTCGTTATGATCTCTTTCTCGATGAGTCGGGCGACTTCCTGATCGGGAACCGCGAGGAGAATCGCTACGTGCAGATTTTCCGTCCCGAGGTCGAATACAGCCGGGTAGCGGCCGACCTGGACGAGAACTGGCTCGACGTCGGTCCCGATACGCGACACCGCACGATTCTCGACGACGGCCAGTGGTGGGATCCGGTAGTCGAGCGCCAGGTCAACGGCACCGGCTTCCCCGTCTCGGCGCTGGTTGCGCTGTTCCTCTTCCTGGTCATTTTCACGATCGCCTGGCGCCTCACGATGGGTCGCTGGGGCGCGAGCTTCCTTGTCGAGACCGAGCAGGAACTCAATCGCGTGCATTGGCCGACGCGCGAGCGCGTCTTCCATTCCGCGGTGATTGTGATCCTGGTGGTCATCGTCGTGGGCGTCCTGCTGTTCTTTGCGGATATGTTGCTCAACGCGGTCATTCAGGCCTTGAACCTGTGGTAACCGAGCCGGAAACGGCACGAGGCCGCTCGATCAAGGAGTCGGAGGGTACGAGGCGGTTCGGAACAACCGCCGCAAACAAGCAAGCGGAATCGAGTGCCATGGCCATGCAATGGTTCGTATTACGGGTGCAAGCCGGCAAGGAGGACAAGATCGTTGAGGCGTTGCAAAAGAAACTGCGCGTCGCCGGTCTCGAGCACCTCGTAGGGGAGGTCCTTGTCCCGAAAAAGAAGGAGACGACGCAAAACAAAGACGGGCAGCTCGTCTCCAAGGACGTAAAGATCTTTCCCGGCTACATCTACCTGCAGGCGGAGCTCTACGAGGATACCGACAACGAGTTGCCGGAGTTGCGCGACGATCTCTACTTCCTGATCAAGGAAACCCCGTCGGTCGGCGATTTCACCGGCAGCGTCGGCCGGCCGACGCCGATGGCCCCGGAGGATGTCGAGCGGTTGCGCCACCCCGGCGTGCCCACGCCGCAGCCGGCCGCCGCGGCAAGCACGAGCGGCGCCGTCGCCACCGAAGGCGCGCCGCCCGCCGCCGCCGAGCTGAACATCCCGTTCGGTCTCGGCGACAAGGTCCGCATTCGCGACGGCCACGCCTTCGGCGGCTTT
>SKZP01000446.1 GCA_007127275.1 Planctomycetota bacterium | reverse complement strand
GTATTGGAAATGCAACAAATTACACCAATTATAAAAATTCAAACCCTGCCTAACAAGAAATTCGCCCAATACGCCAAATTGCAATTCGTTTTATCCTGTCGCTGGTGCAATGTCGGTGAGTCACGCGTAGGTTTGTATGGCGGGTTCGACGGCTGTTGATCGCGGCGGTCCTCCTTTGTGTAGTGGAAACCATCTCGTAAAAAGTTGAGGGAATGCGGGCGACCAACGGTTTATCCGTGCGGCATGTTGTGTTCTTTTGCCGCGGTTTTCCGCCGGGCCCGCTGTTCGGAGAGTTGTGATGACTGGGTTTGCCACGCCGTCTACGCCGCCGGAGCTTCCCGAGGAGTTGACACTTTGGCTCACTCGGGTGGTTGCCTACTGGGCTGGCGAGCTTACCCCGCCGGAGTGTGAGCGCTTCGAGGCCGAATTGCCGGGGCTCTCCCACACGGAGCGCGAGATTTACGACGAGGTGCGCGTGCTGTTCGAGTCGCTGACCGGTGAGGTGGCGACGCTGAAGCCTTCGCGCGACTTGTGGGCGGAGGTGCGTGCGACGGTGCAGACGGATCTTGCCTGGTTGACCGCGGTGCGCCGGGCCAGTGGCGAGGCAGCCGTACCGGAGACGAGCGAGCGAGCCCTCCCCGTGGCATGCGAGCCGGCGCCGCAGGTGCAGGCAAGCGTGGAGACGGTATTTGCCGTGACGGCGGCGGCGGAGCCGCTTGTGCCTTCGCGGGATCTGCTCGCCCCGCTCCGTGCGGAGGTGATGCAGACAACTCCGTCCGGTATGGCAGCGAGCGCCCCGAACGCTTCGACGCAAGCCCACGTGCATTCCGCGGAGTCGCGCGCCCATCTGCACCCGGCGGGGCGCCTGACCTACGTGCGCAACTGGCTCGGCGCCGGGGTCACGGCAACCGTTGCCGCGGCGGCCGCGCTGATGCTCGCGGTCGGCCTCGGCCTGCTCGAGCCGCCGGGCGGCAACGAAACCGCACCCGGCGGAGCCGACAGCGACGGCTCGAGCCCGTCTGCCGACGAATCACCAAAGGAAACGGCCCAGGATCCGCCGCCTCAAGAGGAGGAGGAGACCTCCCCGGGCCAGGGTGCGACCCACGTCGACGGTGCGGAAGAAGGGTATCCGCCGCAGCGCTGGTCGCAACCGTTCGCCCCTGCCTTCATCAGCTTCGAGTTGGATCCGAACCGAGTCTCGCCCGGTGAGCCTGCGTATGAGCCGTTGCCCGCGCAGCCGCAAGAGATTCGTTTTTTCGCCACGAAGGTCGAGCAGTGGCCGCTGGCGTTTGACATGCCCGAGCCGCCGTCGCGCCTGGTGCTCGGCAAGGGGATTGAGGGCGCGCGACTCGCGTTGCCGACGACCGAGGGCAATCTCCACCTGCGGCGGGCCCGAGAACGGGGGGTGCTGGAGATTTACCAGGACAACGAGCCCAACCGCCGCACCATCATCCGCAGCGACGGCACTGTCGACGTCATGCTTCGCCGGTACCGCGACGGTGGCCGCCGCGAAGTGTTGCCGTATTCGGTCCGCTTCTACCACGACGCGGAGTTTGACACGTGGTACGCAATGAGCGCGTCCATGATGGTTTCGCACTCGACCGTTGCGGGGCGCCGTCTCGTGCTTGTGGATGCGGATGTCAACGGGCGCTTCGACGACATCGGCACCGACTTCGTTTATTTCGTCGACAGTCCCGCGGCCATTCGGCTCGCCGAGCACATTGCACTGGGTAGCGAGGTCATCCAGCTTTCGGTGGATCCGAGTGGGCTCAACGCGCAGGTTGCCTCGTACCGGGGCTCGACGGGAGAGCTTGTGGTGCGGGGGGACTACCGCGACGGGGTGAATCTCGAGTACCTGCACCTGCGCTCGGCACAAACGAGTCTGCTCGTGGAGCCGCACATGCTGGGCGAGACCCTTCAGGCGCCGCCGGGGCACTACGAACTCGTATACGGCCGTGTCGGCGACGGCTCGGGCTCGGTCTGGGTCAATACGTTCGAGATGCGAGACCGGGGGGAGTTGGTCGGCGTCGGCAAGCACGCTCCGTCACCGGCCGCGGCCCCCGCCGTGACGTTATACGGCTCGCAAGAGCAGGCCGCGCCGAGTACGTTCGTCCTGGGAGGTGAGCTTTCGCTGACGCCTTTTCATGTTCACACCGAGCGCACCCAGCTCAAGCAGATCCCGCTACAGCTCGCCCTGCTCGGCCGGGCCGGTGAACGCTACCTGCCGGTCGAGAACCGTGAGCCCCGGCCCTTGCTGCCCGACGAGGCGGAGGTGCGTGCGGCCTCGACCGGCAAGCGCCTCGGTGAGGCGGGCATTGAGCCGACCGCTTCGTCATTGCTGCCATTCATTGCGGACTTGCGCGCGCGCGGTGTCGAGCCCGAGGCGGAGCATACGTTGCGCCTCGTCGAGCGCGAAGTCAGCGAACGTCTCCGTGGCGCACCGTCGGAGGCGGTTGTCCCGTTGCGGTAAACTTCGTAAGGTTCGCTCGACGCATCCAACGCGAAGGGAGTGCGTACTCGCGTTCCGTGACGGCCTGCGTTCGCCGTTTCTCCTGTGCGGCCGCGCAACACGACCGGCGCCTCGTCGGCGCACCCCGTGCACGTTCGCCCGCGCATGAACGGCAACGCAAGCGCCGACGCAAATCACCGCGCACCGCAAGCCATGCTGGAGGCATTTGATGACGTCCTTGCGAGAGCCTGATGGTCCGACGCTTCCGTTTGCGCTGGCTGCCGCTGCGCTGTTGATGCTTGTCGTCACGGCGTGCTCGTCGAGCCCCGAGCCCGACGGCGTTGAGGCGCATTCCCCTCAACCGAATCCGGCAGTTTCGCACGAGCAGGCGGGCGGCCACCCCACCGCTGTGGAGGCGCTGGAAGCCGGGCTCACTGCCCTGATAACGCTCGACGCCGACGCGTTGGCCACCGCCGTGCATCCCGAGGCACGAGACGCAATCCAAACGGCTCTGGCGGTCAGCGAGCGGTCGGTGCACGACATTGCGAGCTTTGAAGTGGGTACGGTGGATCCGCTCTCGGACGAGCCGCCGGTGCGCGTGGCCCAGGTGACCTACTTTGACGCCGGCGGCAACGTCCTCGGCACGGCCTCCGTCACGGCGCACGCCGACGAGCAGGCGCAGCGCTGGTACTACGACCTGCCCCGCTTCGACACGGCCGAGCTCGACAAGCGCATCAGCCAGCGCTTCGAGAAGATCACCGAGGCGCTGCGCCGGCAAGATGCGAACGAGCTTGCCACCCACGTACAAGCGGATCAGCACGACTGGGTCGTAGCCCTCGACTTGCCGGAAGAAACGCCCTTGCACGTCGGCGAGCACGGTGTGCATCTCGACAAGACATACCCGTATTTCGGCCGCGCCGAGGTGGTCGCCCGCTGGCTCGACGGAGATGGCGAGCACGCCGTTGGTCAACGCGTCCCGTTTGTGTTCGAAGACGGCGCATGGCGTGCGGACTTGCAGGCCGCGGCAAACACGGCAGCAACGACGCAAGACGACGACGTGTCCGGCGGCGGATTCGAGACGGCCGAGGAGGCGTTGCAACTCGGGCATCATGCATTGTTCACCCAAGATGCGGAGACGCTCGCCGTGGCGGTGCACCCCTCGGACCACGACCGCATTGAGCCGGCCATTTCCTTGATGGACGACATTGTACGCCGTGCCGAATCCATCTCCATGAGTGACGTAGCGTTACTCGACACAGACCCGCCGCGCGCGCAGTGCCAGATCACGTACTACGACATCGGCGCTTCCGAGATTGGCACCAAGCAACTGGCCGCACGCTGGCACAACGGTCGCTGGTACTTCGTACCACCGGCGCAGTAGTCGGCCCCGTAGTGGCCATGTATTCGCGCGCATCAGTCGCCGCTCATGTTCGACCCGCAGGGCACGCATGACGCCTGGCTGGCCCGGCACGCTGGTGGCCGACCGCGTCCCCGGCAACGACCGCTCGCCGAGATTACGCAGCATAAAGCGGCATCACAAATGCTCGGTAACGGGACCCTCGGGCCGCGGGGCCCGTGAGTGTATGCGTGTGCATCTGAAACGTCTACGGTTGCTGCCTACGGGCCACGCCCAACGGATCCGCGACCTCGAGGGAGGAGCTTTCGCCGTTGCGAGACGGCTCGGATTGCGGTTGAGTAGGGCAGGAGTTTGGCAGGAGGGCACTGCGGGCGTGAGAGGACTCGGATGCTTGACAACGACGCGAATGGGCCGGCCCCACGACCGAGTCACCGCGAGGTGCGCCGGGCGGCATTGCACGTCGTGCTCGGCTGGCCGAGTTCTCGCTTCATTGCGGAAGACGTCGCGGCGGCGGTGCTTGAGGCGCTTGCGCTGCCGGCGACGGCGTGGCGCGAAGATGCGGTGCTGCACAGCATGCTAAGCCACGCACTTGCGGAGTTGTGCGACGAGGAAGCCGTGCTGCGGCAACTACTGGAAGAGCAGCGTCGCGAATGGCTGCGCGAGCACCGCCCCGAGGCAAGCCGCCGCACCACTGTCTGGGAGCGCATCGCACCGACTTCGGCCATCACTGCCGCACTGGGTTCGCCGCCGGGAGAAAGGGAGGCGCCAAGCGACGAGTTGCGCGGCACGCTCGTCAGTGGCGCCCTCGAGCGAGATGCGAGCGACTCAAGCCCAAGCGAGCCGAGGGCGAACCTTGCGGATTCCGGAGTGGGGTCGCGCGCCGCCGACGAGATGCACCACGAAGGAGTGGGCACACACACCGCCGAGGACGAGCCACATCCCCAGGGGCAATTGCCGGGCACCGCCGAGGGCGTCTCGCCGACCCCCGTTGCGGCTCGACCGGAGGGGGAGGTGCGCACGGCCATTCGCGAAACGGCGGCGGACGCGGCAATGAGCCTGGGCAACCAGTCGGCACAACGGTTGCGACGTCCGCGTACCCCGGTGGCGCAGCTGGCGGCAAGCCTGCGTCTACGCGGGCTGCATGTCGACACGGCAACGGTTGCCGCGGCGTGGGTGGCCCTGCAGGCGACGGGACGCCTCTTGCTCGCCGGACCCACCGGCGTGGGCAAAACGCGCCTCGCGCAAGGGTTGGTCCAGGCGCTGCCGGCGCCGCAACACGTCTCGAACGAGTTGCGGGTTTCCGTACCATCCGCGGCGCACTCCGACGAGGCACTCAACGCCCACTCGGGTTTCCTGCAGCAGGCGTTGCGGAACTACCAGGATGCGGATGCCGAGAGTCTTGCGTGGTTTTTGCTGTATGACGACGTCGACGCGCTGGCACCCCCGGAGAGTGCGCGGCTCGAAGAGTTGCTTGCCGCGCTCGAGGCGCCTTGTGATGCGCGCACCTCGTTGCGCCGGTGCGAGTGGGTGGCGCCAGGAACGTGCGGCGTCGCACTGCCGCCGAACGTGTATTGGATCGGCACACTGAATACGGACCTCGTCGAGGTGTCGCGGCTTTCCCCGCGGCTGCTGGACCGCGTATTCTGGGTGGAGCTCGAGGAGCCGGGGGTGGATGCGGTGCTTGCGCCGCGTTGCGACGAAGTGGTCGGCTGCGACGTGCATCTACAGGCGGCGCTGTTGCAGGCGCTGCGTGGCAACGAGCACTGGCAGCGCGGCCGCTTCGTGAGGCCGTTCGAGCCCGGCAGCGAGACCTCGGCCTCGGAGTTGAAGGCGTTGCCGGCAGCGGGACAGGATTGCCTGGACGCGCTCGAGCGGTTGCAGCGGCTGTTGCGGCCTCTCGGCGGCTCGCTCAGCGGACGCGCCATTTGCGAGATTGCCGCGACCCTTCTCGCGGCGCTGGAAACCGAAGCGTTCGCGGCAGTGCTCGCGCAAGACGGTGTCGACGACACAACGGCGGCACAAGCCTGGCTCGCGTTGGACGTGGCCGTATCCGGCAAAGCATTACCGCGTTTGCTCGCGCATTGGCGCGGCCGCAACGCCCGCGAGCACCGCCGCGACGGCCTTGCCCGCGTATTCGCGTGGGCGCTCGAGCCAGGAACGGAAGCCCTCACGACGCGGGCGCACGACACACCCGACATGGGCCTGCTCGCCGCGCCACCCTACGAGGCGCTTATGCCACGCACCGCCGCCTGCGCCTTGCGAGAGTGGCAACGCACGCCTCCGCCTCGCGGTGGATGAGCCGCATTCTTGGGGTCGGCAGATAAGGACGGCTTCTCCAGCCCCGGGGACTTTTCGGTGAAGTCGTACCCCGCCAATAAGTGGATGGCAGGGCTTTCTCGCGCACCCACTTTATGAGGCTTTCCGAGGCAGTGCAGCGGCATCACGGAGGCTTACTAACGGGCTCACCGGCCGCGGCCCGTGGACTTATGCGCGTGCGCCTACAACGACTTCTGATGGTGCTGTACCTCCTTTCTTGCCCGGTGATCCGAGCACGTGCCAGCGGGGTGCCAGGCGTGGCCGGAAACCGAGCGAAGCACCGCACTTTGCCAGGTGATTGAAACGCGGCGCGCAAAACCCTACGCTGCTCGGCGCATGCCCCGCACGGCGAGGCTCCCTCCCTGCTTGCCACTTCGCCCTTCGTTTCGAGGTCGCGTCATGGTCAACCGTCTCGGCTGCGCATTAAGTTCCGTGTTTCAGCGGTTCATGCCCGACCCGTTCCTGTTCGCGCTGATCCTCACGTTCGTGGCCATGTTGCTCGCGCTCGGGTTTACCGAGCAGCCGGTGTTTGAAGCGGCGGAGCTGCCCGACGGAACCATTGAGCATCAAGAGGTGCTCGACGAAGATGGCGAGCCGGTAACGCGTGCGACGACGATCATGGACGTGCTCAACGCCTGGCGCGGCGTCGACCCGAGAACGGGACGAGTCGCCTGGGACAACGGCTTTTGGGGCCTGCTGGCGTTTGCCATGCAGATGTCGCTGATTCTCGTTACCGGCTACGCCCTGGCGACGTCGCGGCCGGTGCGCTTCGTGCTCAACTGGTTCGCGGCCATCCCGAAGACCTCGGCAAGCGGCGCGGCGACCGTCGCACTCGTCGCCATGCTCGCCGGACTGATCAACTGGGGCTTCGGCCTCGTCGTCGGCGCCGTACTCGCCAAGAAAATGGCCGCCCTCGCCCGCACTAGCGGCATCAAGATGCACTACCCGCTACTCGGCGCCGCCGGCTACATGGGCTTGCTGGTCTGGCACGGCGGCCTCTCTGGCTCGGCACCCTTGGAGATTGCCGGGGCAGTGCACGGCGACGCGGCCATTCCGGTGAGCGAAACCCTTTTCGGCGCCATGAACCTGCTGACGAACGCGTTGCTGCTCGTCGCGGTGCCGGTGCTGTTCTACCTGATGGCGCCGAAGCGTGAGGGAGAGATTGTCGAGATCCGTCCGGACCAGATGCTGCCGCACGAGGCGGACCGCCACTTTCCGCCGGCCGACGAAGGGGAGCCCAAGCCGGCGGACCTAGAGCGAGATCCCGCGGATGCGCAATCCAAGGGAGCCGCCCCCGAGGGCGAGGCGCCGCCGAGCGGTCGCGCGCCGGACGAGGCTTCCCCGCAGGACAAGCTCACCGTCGGCGACAAGCTCAACCGCAGTCCCCTCACCACCGTTCTGATCTGCCTGATTGCCTTTGCGGTTATTGTCAACGACCTCCTTGAAGGGCGCTTCAACCTCGACCTCTTTACGGTGCCGTTCTTGTTCCTTTTCTTCGGCTTGCTCGCGCATTGGCGCCCAATCCACTACGTGCGCGCCGTCGGCCAGGGCACAAGTGGCGCCGCGGGGATCCTGCTGCAGTTTCCGTTCTACGCGGGAATCTTCGGCATCCTCGTCGGCACGGGTCTCAACGACGTGATTGTCGAGTGGATCTCGGCGGCGGCGACGCAGGAGACGCTGCCTGTGCTGAGCTTCCTCTCCGCCGCTGTGGTTAACATGTTCATCCCCTCCGGCGGCGGCCAGTGGGCCGTGCAGGGGGAAATTGCCCTGGGATCGGCGGCTCGCCTCGGCATTGACCCCGCACTCGCGGTGATGTTCGTCGCCTACGGCGACCAGATCACCAACATGCTCCAGCCGTTCTGGGCGCTGGCGTTGCTCGGCATCACCGGGCTGCGCGCCCGCGACATCATGGGCTACACCGCCGCGATCATGCTGCTCGTGCTGCCCATCTTCCTCGTGCTGATAACGGCTTTCGCCCTCGCCTCGGCCGTCGCGCCGCCGGCGCCGTGACGGCGGAACCGTTCGTCCGACGCAGGCATTCGTGGTAGCGTGGTCGCAACTCAACGCACGCCGCCGCGTGCCTTTCTCAAGCGGAGGAGTGGTACATGAGCTCATCCACGGAAACACGGACGCGCGAGTCACTGCGCAAACTGGGTCAGGCGCGGCTGGATATCCCGAAGCAGGCGAAAACGCCGGAGGACTTCAAGCGCCTGTGGACCGAGCCGGCGCAGCCGTTCAACATGAAGTGGGGCGACTGCTGGACCTTCGCTCCCTGCTACCACGTGGAGGACTTCGCCGCCGAAGTCGGCTTCTGGCTTGATGTGATGGGGTTCGACTCGAACGCCATCACCGAAGATTTCTGCATGGTGATGGATCCGGAGAAACGCTTCACCTTCAGCATCCGCCCGGCCAGCGAGCAACGCTCGGCCCCTGAGGCCGACCCGGCGGGCAATCAACGCGCCGTCACACCAGCCGAGGCACTGACACTCGAGTTCATGGTCGACGGCATACGCGAGATCTGCGCCGAATTGGCGGAACGAGGCGTCGACGTCGAGCGGCACCCCGAGCCCTACGGCGCGCCGAGCTCACCCATGTATACCGCCCTGCTGCGCACGCCTGCCGGTCTGCGCGTCTGGCTGTGGGGTCTCGTTTCGCCTGACGCAACGTAAGAAGAAACTGACAGGAGCGCCGGTCCGAAGTTTTGCGACGCCGCTCGACAGTGCGACGTGTGGAGACACGCGTCCAAGGCGAACGGAAGGGGGCGGCGGCGAGGCGTATTCGCGTAGCATCTTGTATGGCCGCCGAGGGACGCGCCCAATCCCCTTGTCACCATGTTCGTGCAGTGATCCCCCAGAAAGAAGGCCGCTTTATGCAGTTGCGCCGCCGTCTCGACGCCACGTTAACCGCCCGCATTCCGCTGGCCGCGGCCCTGCTGCTGTTGTGGCTGGCCGTCCCGGCCTCGCCGCAGGCGTTCCCTGCGCACGCATCCGCGCGCCCGCAAGAGCAGGCTCCCCCGACGCCCGTCTCGGCCGGCGAGTTGCAGGCGGAGATGCGCTGGCAGGTGAGTCTCGCGGATCAGCGCCGCGAGCTTTGGGGTGTCACCCTCGATCTCGACGGCCTCGACGTACTGCGCGAGGCGCAGCGCATTCCGGCCGAGTCGCTGACGTTTCATATGCCGAACTGGTCGCCCGGTGTTTACCGCGAGGACGTGATGGGGGCGAACGTCAGCGAGTTCCGCGCCGCGTGTGCCGAGAGTGGCACCGAATACGAGATTGAGCGCAACCGCGACGACACCTGGGTCGTGCACTTCTCCAGCGAGGAGGCCAACGGCGAAGAAGAGGGCGACTCGGCACAAACCCCGCCGGATGCGCTCACCGTCCGGTACACGACCCCGGGCGAAGCCCGCTTCATCCGAGGCGGCCTCGGCGTGAACTACGCGAACTTTCTCGGAACGGCCATGTTCGTTTACGTGCACGACGCGCTGGATCTGCCGAGCAGGCTCACCTTCACCGACGTCCCGGAGGACTGGCAGATCCACACGCAACTCGAACGCTGCGAAGAAGACGAGTACACCTTCTACGCCGCCGACTACGACGAATTGGTGGACAGCCCGACGCTGCTCGGGCCGTTCGACAAGGCCACATTCGAGGTCGACGGCGCAACCATTGAGATTGTCGTCGCCGCGCCGGAGCGCTACGTCGAACGCTGCCGCGACGCGCTGCTCGAGCCGGTGCGCAAAATCTGCGAAGCGGGCGCAGAAATGTTCGGCGGGCTGCCGTTCGAGCGCTACACCTTCCTCTACTTCCTCCGCCCGGCGGGCTTCGGCGGCCGCGGCCTCGAACACACCAACTCCACGCAAATCTGGACGAGCGTGCACAGCGTGCTCAGCGAGCGCCGCCGGCGCGTGCCGCTGTTCATTACGGCACACGAATTCTTTCACCTCTGGAACGTCAAACGCATCCGCGCAACGCCCATCCGGCCCTACGACTACAGCCGAATGCCGGAAATGGATTGCCTCTGGTTCCACGAAGGCGTGACGAGCTACTACACCGACGTCTACCTTGCCCGAGCCGGGTTGATGACCCAGACTGCCTTTCGCCAGCGCATGCAGCAGCTACTCGGCATCCTCAACCGGACGGACGACTACTACGATCAAGGCGAGGCATGGGGGCTGCTGCTCGACATGCTGATCCGGCACTACTCCGACAACCGCAACTCGCTCGACGACCTGTTTCGCATCATGTGGCATCACTACGGCATTCCCGAGCGCGGCTTCGACGAAACCGCCGCGGTGATGCGTATTGCGTCTGGCCTCGCCGGCGAAGACCTGCGCTGGTTCGCCGAGCACTACATCCTCGGCGAAACGGAAACGCCCGTTGCCCCGTTGTTGGACGCGCTCGGCTACAGCTTCGAGCCGCGTGACGAGCAGCAAGCCCGGCCGTATTGGGGACTCACCACGGCCCAAGGCAAGGAGTCGCAACCGGTGGTCGAGTGGGTAATGCCGCTTTCTCCCGCGGCAACGGCCGGTCTAGAGGCGGGAGATGTGCTGCTCGAGCTCAATGGCGAGCGCTTGACCGCCGAGAGGTGGGAGCGACTGCGGGAGTCGTTTGAAGCGAAAGCTAGCGTCACGTTCAAGGTGCGCCGGGACGAG
>SKZP01000115.1 GCA_007127275.1 Planctomycetota bacterium | reverse complement strand
CGGCGGTGCCGTTGAAGTTGAAGAAGCGGCCGGTGCGGTAGCGCATTTGGTGCTCGACAATGAAGTGCGCGTCGAGCAGTGTGGCCTGGGCACGAGTGAGCCAGGAGTAGTGGCGGTTCAGGTGCGACCAGCGGGCTTGCACGAGGCCGACGCTGCCCTCGCCGACGTAGAAGTGCGGAATGGTCCGCTTGAGAAAGTCCGCCGGCGGCAGAAAGTCGGCGTCGAAGATGGCGAGGAACTCGCCAGTGGCGGTTTGCATCCCGTAGTCGAGCGCCCCCGCTTTGAAGCCGACGCGTTCCGGCCGGCGAATCTGCACAATGCGCAGGCCCTGCTCGCGCCAGGCGTCGACGGTCTCGGCAACGTGTTCGGAGGTCTCGTCGGTCGAGTCGTCGAGCACCTGAATTTCGAGCTTGTCCCACGGGTAGTCGAGTTCCGCAACCGCATCAATCAGGCGGGCCGCAACCGTGCGCTCGTTGTAGAGCGGCAACTGTACGGTGACTGCCGGCCATTCGGGCGGCGGCTCCGGCTCAGGCAGCGGCTCCTCGCCGCGCTCGCGCATTCGGCGGTCTTTTTCGGCGACGCGATGAAACAACCACACGAGAAACAGCCGGTGCATCCCGTAGAAGCAGAGCAGCCCCAGGGTGCAGAAGTACGCCACGAGCAACCAGGCAACCGCATCCATCTCGACAGCAAGGGAAAGGTCTGTGCGGATCAGCCTCCACGGGGAGAGCACTCGACCCTACGTTTCGCGCTGCCCCGTCGCAACGTTGCGACGCCTTTCCGTGCCTTTTCCCTTTGTGGAATGGTCGCTGCCAAGCCCACGGCGGAAGCCGAGTTGGTCGTAACCGACGGGCAAAGCCGAAGTGGCCGTGACCGACCGGCGAAGCCGAAGTGGCTTTGACCCACGGGCGAAGCCTGTGGGCTTTCAAAACTCCCGTGTCACAACATGGAGACGCGCGGAGGATGCGCGTTTCTTCTTGGCGACTCGACGCCCGGGGGGGAAAGTAGGAAGCAGGGGCGCAAGCCCTGCAAGGCGAAGCACGGAACCACGCGGATTCGCCTCGCAGGGCTGGCGCCTTGCGCTCGCCTCTGACTTGGAAACTTGATGGCATTCGGGCTGCGCGCCTCGGTGGCGCAAGCCATCCGTTCGCATTCCAACCACGAGGATTCGGGAAGCCGAGCGAGAACGAGCTACTCTGGCTCGCGTGGTCACACGAGCTGCAGGCAGTTCTCGAGCGCTTTGCGGAAGTCGCGCGGCGTTTGGTAGCGGTCGCGAGGGTGCTTTTCCAGCGACTTTTTGACCGTCTCCCACAACTGCTCCGGGACGTTGCTCGCAAGCTCCGTCAGCGGCTGCGGCACGCCGTGCTGAATCAGCTCGACGAACTCCCAGATGCCGCTCGCCTCGAACGGCGGCTGCCCGGCAATCATGTGATACAGCGTCGCCCCCAGTGCGTAGATGTCGCTGCGCTGGTCGGTGTCGCGGGCGTTGATGGTCTGCTCCGGCGCCATGTAGTGCAGCGTGCCAATCCCCTCGCCGGTCTTGGTGATGGAGGAGCCGCCGGTCTCTTCCTTGATTTTCTTGGCAAGGCCGAGGTCGAGCAGCTTCACCACCCCTTTCGGAGTGATCAGGATGTTCTCGGGCTTGATGTCGCCGTGGATGATCTTTTGGCGAAAGGCGTACTCCAGCGCCAGCGCCACCTGCAGGGCGACCTTGATGGCGCCTCGCGGGCTCAAGCGGCCACGGATGTCGAGGATGTCCTGCAACTCGTGGCCTTCGACGTACTCCATCACAAGGTAAAATGTCTCGTCCCAGGAGCCGAAGTCGAGCGTCTGGACAATGTTCGGGTGGCCGAGTTCCTGGCCCGCCTGGAACTCTCGCTTGAAGCGGGCGACCTGGTCCTCTTCGAGCGTCAGCGCCTTGTTCATCAGCTTAAGCGCGAACTCATTGGCTTCGCTGTGGTTGCGGGTATCCGTCACCTTGTAGACGGAACCCATGCCGCCTTCGCCAATCTTCTTGTGGATGAAGTACGAGCCGACGTGGCCGCCAACGAGCGGATCCTTCTCCTCCTCTTCCTCCTCGGCGAGACCAGAGGTGCGGACGTAAAACTCGCTCGCCTTCGCCTCGCCGTTCTCCGCCGCCACCTCCGCTTCCGAGCGCGGCACAATGAACTCGAGGCGGGTCGAGCCGATGCGAATTACGTCGCCGACTTCGAGGCCGACGCTCGCGATGCGCTGCCCGTTCAGGTAGGTGCCGTTCTTCGAGCCCAGGTCGGTGACGGTGTAGCCGTCTTCCCCGCATTCAATGGCGCAGTGTTTGCGCGAAAGCACCGGCTCCTCGAGCACAATGTCGCAGGACAACTCGCGGCCCAACACCAGCCGCCGATCCAAATCCAGCGGGATCTCTTCGCCGCTGTGCGGTCCGGTCAAGACCCGAAGAATCGGTGATGCAGCCATTGGTGGGACGCGCAAAGGGAGGAGACCAAGAGTACCGAAGTCGGCACACACGTCACGGGCCGCCTGACCGGCTACCCGGATCGCCGGCGCCGTTTCCCGCGGACCCGCTTGATCCCAAGGATCAGGCCAATAGGCGGGATACTATAGGCGGTGACGGCGAGCAATGCAACCCAATCACCGGGCTGCCAGTGGTCCACAGCGTCGAGGCCAAGCGGTTTGCGAGGAAGCGAATGCGCCTCGTCTCGCTGAGCGAGCCAGGCGAGCAAATTGACGGTGAGTTGCCACTCATCTCCCGCGCGCGGGCGCAGCCCCAGGCGGGAGTCCGCGCCGGGGAACGGGGCCAGCGCGGAGACGACGAGTCGGCCGCGT
>SKZP01000378.1 GCA_007127275.1 Planctomycetota bacterium | reverse complement strand
GCCGGCGAGGCGGAGGTGCCGTTCTTCTCCATCTCCGGCTCCGACTTCGTGGAGATGTTCGTCGGCGTCGGCGCAAGCCGTGTGCGGGACTTGTTCCGCCAAGCACGCGAGAACAGCCCCTGCATTGTCTTCCTCGACGAGATTGACGCCGTCGGTCGGCGCCGCGGCGCGGGCCTCGGCGGTGGCCACGACGAGCGCGAGCAGACGCTCAACTCCATCCTCGTCGAGATGGACGGCTTCGACTCCGACCAGGGGATCATCCTGCTTGCGGCGACGAACCGCCCCGACGTGCTCGACCCGGCGCTGCTGCGCCCGGGGCGCTTCGACCGCCAGATCACCGTGGACCTGCCGGATGTGAAGGGCCGCGAGATGATCCTCGGCGTCCACATCAAGAAGGTCAAGGCCGCCGAGGACGTCGACCTGAAGCGCCTCGCCCGTTCGACGCCGGGCTTCTCCGGTGCGGAGCTTGCCAACGTCGTCAACGAAGCGGCGATCATTGCCGCCATGGCCGGCAAGGATGCCGTCGACATGGTCAGCCTCGACGAGGCGCGCGACAAGGTGAAATTCGGCCGGGCGAAGAAGGGTCGCGTGATGCCGGAGAAGGACCTCAACGTCACCGCCTACCACGAAGCGGGGCACACCGTCGTGCAGCACTTCGTGCCCGAGGCCGACCCCATTTACAAGGTCACCATTGTCCCGCGCGGCATGGCCGGCGGCGCCATGATGAGCCTGCCGGAGGAGGACCGCAACTACGTCAACGAGACGTTCCTGCGCAGCTTCATTGCCGTGGCCTACGGCGGCCGCGTCGCGGAAAAGATCATCTTCAATCAGGTGACCACCGGCGCAAGCAGTGACATCAAGCAAGCGACCGACCTTGCCCGCCGCATGGTGACCGAATGGGGGATGAGCGAGAAGGTCGGGCCGCTGTTTTACTCCGATGCCGAAGAGCACATTTTCCTCGGCCGCGAGATCGCTCGCAACACCAACCACGGCGACGAGGTGACGCGGCTGATTGACGACGAGGTGCGCCGCCTGATCCGCGAAGGGGAGGAGACCGCCGAGCGCATCCTTACCGAGCACCGCGACAAGCTCGACCATGTCGCCCAGGCGTTGCTCGAGTTCGAGACGCTCACCGGCGAGGAGTTGAAGCCGCTGCTCGAGGGGCAATTGACCCTCGAGGACCTGCGCAAAATCAAGCCGACCTCGCCGCGCCAGGTGAAAACGCTCGAGGAGATGCGCAGGGAAGAAGAGGCGAAGAAAAAGGCCGAGGTCGAAGCCCCCGTCGCCCAATCCGCAAGCGGCGCAGCCGCGTCCCCGGAGGAGGCAAGCAACGGCAACGACGGCACCGGCCCAAGCGCAAGCTCGCAAGAGCCCGCCAGCGACGACGGCGGTCTTCCGCTACCGAAGGCGCTACGCGACGGCAACAGCGAGAACAACGGCAACAACAACGACGGTTCGGCCAACGACGGCAAGGCGAATTGACCGACGTGCGCGCCTGAACTAAAAGAAAGCCCGCGACCCGTAGAACGTTCGCGGGCTTTCGTCGTTGTGCCTCCGTTCAACGCAACATCTCGCATGAGCGCCCGTCGCGAGCGGCAGGAACGGAATCCCATGAAGGCGACTCAGACCGAGCGAAGCGAGCAAGCCGCCCCGCTGCGCCTCACCGAGGTGAACGAGCACGACGACGGAGCGCTGGAGCTTTTCCGTCCCGCGCTCGGCACCGCGTGGCCGCTCGGCTGCCACATCGGAGCACTCGCGCTACTCTCGCTCTGGTTCCTGATGTTCTTTGTTGCCTCCGTCACCGCCGACGCTCCGTCCTGGATTGCAATTGTCGCAACCGGGGTGATGACCCTCCTGCCCGCCTACGGCGTCTTTCACTTCCTGTTCGTGTATCCACGGCGCACGCGTCTTTGGCGCTTCGACGCAAACGGCTTCACCTCGCAGCGTGGCGCCCGTCGCGACGCCTGGAGCCTTTCGGAGATTCGCGGCGTCGAACTGCGCGCCCGCCGCGGCAACGAGGTTGAGCTCGAACTGTTGCGCAACAACGGCTACCACGAAGGCTGGCCGGTCGGCTCGCGAACGGAAGGCGAGGAGTTGCGCGCCCGCATTGAACGGTGGCTGGAACGCCACAAGCCGGAAGTGTCGTCGAACATCGACGCCGAGGGAATGAGTCGCATCGGCGTGCTCGCGCTTCGTGACGCGCCCCCGACGTTGCACATTCGCGTATCCTCCGACGTTCCCCGCGGGGCGCTTGCTTTGATCTTCGGGTTCATGACCGGATTGTTCGCCGCGTTCGCAGCCCTTGCGTGGACGGCGATCAACGACATCGCGGAACAAGACGCCTGGGGAGCTGCCATCATGCTGGCTGGCTCAATCATTGTCGGATCCCTTCTCCTTTCCGTAGCACGCCGGACGTGGGAGGGCTGCGCGCTTCGCGAGTTCGTCGCCGAGGCGGAACGCGCCACGTGGGTTCAGCACTTCGCGGGCGTTTGCTCAAAAGTCTCGTTCGAGGCCTCCGAGGTGACGGAGATTCAGCGTGACGACTCGGGGCCGGTGCGCATCCTGCGAGCCAAGAGGCAGCCGCTTGTCTTCCCGACGCGCACGAACGACGAAGCGAGCGCCCTCTGCGACGCCCTTGAACAGTGGCGCACCCGTCACGCACCATCCCGCGCCGGCACAAGTGAAGCGACACCCTTCGCAAGCACTTCCAGCGGGATCAGTAACGGTGGGTAACGGATTTCGCGCCAAGCCCACCGACTTCGTCGGTGGGTCGTATTCGACCGCAAGCGCTTCCAGCAGCTTCGCGCCAAGCCCACCGACTTCG
>SKZP01000073.1 GCA_007127275.1 Planctomycetota bacterium | reverse complement strand
TTGCCTGCGACGCCCCACCTACGGATCCGATAGTGGCGGCCTACTGGCTTTCCAACGGCTCGGAGGCAAAGAGTGGCACCACCTCGAAGCGCTCGGCGTCGACGAGACCGCGGTCGGTGAGCTTGAGCTTGGGAATGGGCGGCAACGCAAGAAAGCTGAGCGTCATGAACGGATTCGGCAGCTTGCACCCGAGTTGCTTCGCGGCGGTGGTCAGGTCGCGCTCAGCTTGCGCCGCCTCCTCGATCGGGGCGGGGCTCATCAGACCGGCGACCGGCAGGGCGAAGGTGGCGGTGACTTGCTCGCCGTCGACGACCACGCAGCCTCCTTGGAGGCGGATGAGCTCGCGCAAAGCGAAATGGATCTCCGCGTCGGTGACGCCCACGGCAATCAGGTTGTGCGAGTCGTGGGCGACCGAGGTGGCGAGTGCGCCGCGTTGCAGGCCGAAGCCGGTGACGAAGGCGACCCCCGTGCCGGCCTCGCCCGTGTGGCGCTCGACGACGACGAGCTTCAGCGTGTCGCTTGCGGGATCACTGATGACCGTACCGTCGCGCAGCGTGGCCGGTTTGCGGGTTTCCTCGGTGATCAGCGAGCCGTGCTCGGCAACGATGACGCGCAATTCCGGTGATTCACTCGCCGCAGCCGGCGCCGGTATGCGGATCTCCGGCAGCCGCTGCGGGTTGACGTGTACCGTGTCCGTGGTCCCGTCCGTGGTTGCCGCGGGCAGACCCACGAGCAACTCACCGTCGCGAGCGACGACTTGGCCGCGCTTGAAGACGTGGCTCGGCTTGAGAGTCTCGAAGCGCTCGAAGGCAATCAGGTCGGCAAGATACCCCGGGGCGACGGCGCCACGCGGCGGATGCGTCAGGCCGTAGTGGCGGGCCGCGGTGAAGGAGCCCATGGCGCAAGCGACTGCCTCGGGGATGCCGGCGTCGACGGCGTCGCGGACGACGGCGTTGATGTGGCCGTCGGTGAGCAGGTCGTGCGGGTGCCGGTCGTCGGTGCAGAACATGCAGCGGTAGGCGTTGCCCGGCGTAACCACCTTGAGCATCTCGCGGAGATTCTTCGCCGCCGAGCCCTCGCGAATCTGCAGCATCATCCCCTGGCGCAGCTTGTCGCGTGCCTCGTCGGCGGTGACCGACTCGTGGTCCGCGCCAATGCCGGCGACGAGGTAGCCGGAAAGGTCGTTGCCGCGCACCGTCGGCGCATGGCCGTCGCGCGGCCGCGTCCCGGCGGCGCCGAGTTTGGCGAGCACCTGCTCGTCGCCGAAGAGCACCCCGGGCACGTTCATCATCTCCGCCAGGCCGAGCACGCGCGCATGACTCTCCAGCAGTGCCGCCACGGCATCCGCGTCGAGGCTTGCGCCGGCCGTCTCCAGCGGTGTCGCCGGTACGCAACTCGGCACGTTGACGAACACATCCAGCGGCAGCCCCTCGCTCGCCTCGAGGATGTAGCGCACGCCGTCGGCGCCGAGCACGTTGGCAATCTCGTGCGGATCGCAGATTACCGCGCCAGTGCCAGCCGGCACGACCGCTCGCGCAAACTCGCGCGGCACGACCATGCTCGACTCGAGGTGGACGTGCCCGTCAATGAAGCTCGGCGCGAGGAACCGTCCTTCGAGATCCAGCGTGCGCTGCGCCTCCCGCTCGGCGCCGAAGCCGACGACGAGGCCGTCGTGGATGGCGACCGCACCGAGGGGCATAATCTCATACGTGCAGACGTTGACCACACGCACGTTCGTCAGCAAGAGTTCGCACGGTGAGAGACCGCGGGCGACACGAATCCGCTCGGCAAGTGACTTCGTTGCCGGCGCCGGGGTGCCGTGGTTCGTAGGCAGGCTCATGAAGCGGTTCCTTTGCACAGGGGCCACAACGTGCGTGCTCACGTGCGCCCCCCTTGTTCCACGGTAACGTTGCCCGTTGATGAGGGGTTGCACCGTTGCCTTTGAACGTACCCCATTCGGACGTCCTGCGCGACGAGTGCGTATGACCGAACGGTTGCGCCTTCGCCGGCCTCGACTGAGTTGGTTACGGTCGCACGGCGACGCCGAAGAAGCCGTGGCTGCGCAGACGGTTTCGCAGACCGTTCTCGAGCAGATTTGCGCGGGAGGGATGAATGAGGTGAATGGTGCGCACAGCGTAGCCGGCCTTGTCAAGCGCGTCGTGCAACTCGTTGCGGCAAAAGGTGTGCATAAACATTCGTCGGACCGCGGCGCCGGCGTAGTCGTCGAAGTAGAAGTCGCCCGGCTCAGCCTCGGCGGGGTTGCGGCGTGCCGCCCGCCAGGAGCGCCACAAGCGCAACCAATGCTTCGGCGAGTGTGGCGGATAGGTGCGGTTGTGCACGTGCACCAGCAGCAATCCCGCGGGGCGCAGCACGCGACGTACGTTGCGCAGCGCGTCGAGTCGAGCTTGCTGGCCGCGCAAAAGGCCGAGGGTGCCGTACAGGCACACGGCCAGGTCCACGCTCGCCTCGTCGAGAAAGCGCAAGCTCGCCAGGTCGCTGCGAAACAGCCGCACGCGGTCGGATACCCCGGCCTCGGCAACATTTTTCGCGGCTTTCTCCAGCATGTGCGGCGAAAGGTCGAGTCCCACCGCCTCGGCGCCGGCTTGCGCCACGGCAATCAGCGTGCGCCCCGTGCCGCAGCCGAGGTCGAGTACGCGTACCGGCTCGGAGCTGCGCACCGCCTGCAACTCACCAAGCAAGCCGAGCGTCATCCGCGTATCCAACTCGAAGAGCGGAAAGTCCGCATGGTCGCGGTCGAAGCGCCCGGCGACCTCGACGCTCTGGATGTAATCCCACACTTCGGGAGAAGACGCAGGCATGACACGCGAA
>SKZP01000436.1 GCA_007127275.1 Planctomycetota bacterium | reverse complement strand
TGATGGTAGTGGTGGGTCGCGAGGGCAAAGGAAGTTGGGTGCAAGCGCCCGCCGCGCCTGCTTTGCACGAGAGCTGGATCCAACCGGCAGATTGTTGCCACGCTGGAATTGCCGGCCCATCTGCCGCGTCACTTTACCGGGCACTCGCTGCTCCAGGCCACTTTCACTGCCAAGGGGACACTCATGTCGTACCGTGCGCGCCGTTCGCAACGTCTGGTGATTGCCTTGTGCCTGGGGCTTGTGATGTCGGTCGCTGCCGTTGGCTGGCTGTTCGTGCCCATGTTCGTGGATCAAGCGGACTTTGAGCCGGACGGGGACGGGCAGAGCGCGTATGTCGACGACTCGCGCGGCGCAGGCGCCGCCGTTGGTGACGGACCGCGTCTTACCGGCCGCGACGGCGACGAATCCGGTGGAGACACCCCCGGCACGGATGAGAGCGACACAAGCGACGAGCAAGACAGCGGCGGCGGCGATGCGGGCGACCCCGGAGGGTTCGGCGACGACGGCAGACCGAGCCGCGACGGAGCAGGCGGCGCCGACTCTGCAGGCGCTCGCACCGACGGCAGCACGGGGAGCACCACGGGGCGCAGTGGTGGTGAGCGCTCGAGTCGCGGAAGTACCTGGCGCGACCGCAACCCGTTCGACTCGCAACTGACGCTCGAAGACGGCGACGTCCAACAAGATTTGGAAGAGCAGCCTTTGGCCGAGTACTGGGTGGCGCGCGTGGAAACGCTCGACGGCCAGGCCGTGCCCATTTCCGTCGGCCTGTTTGCGCCGCAACCTCCCCACGAGTTGCGGCAATCCGGCCTCTACGGCGACGGCCAAGCCCTCGCGACGCGCTTCGCCGACTCCGACGCGAGCGGACGCCTTGCCGTGCCCATGCACGAGATCCTCGGCATCATCGGCGAAGAGGCCCATGCGACGACCACCGAAGATCTTGGTGGCGTGCGGCGCTTCACACAGCTACGCGTCGGCGTCTTCGTCGACGACCCCCGTTTCGAGCCTTTGGTAATGAGTATGCCCCTCGAGCAGGTCCCCACGGCGCCACCGCGCATCCTGCTGACCGAGGCGCATTACGTCGAGATCCTCGTGCGCGAAGAAGTCAGCAACCGCCCGCTCGGCGAGGCGGAGGTGGAACTCTGGCGCTTCGACCCCAACCAGCCGCAGGAGCCGCTGGACAGCATCACGCTGCGCACCGACGCCGACGGGATGATCATGAGCCGCATCATGCCCGGACGCAGCTACGCCTTTCGCGTTCGCAAGGACGGCTACGCGACCTCGCGTACCGAGCGCTTTGTCTCCGAGGAACGGGATACGCACTACCAGATTCCGCTCTTTCGTGGCAATTTTCTCGCCGGCTACGTCCACAACGCCGCCGGCGCGCCCGTAGGAGGCGCACGAGTCACGTGCATCCAACCCGGCCACGGCCAGGACGAAACGGTGACCGACTCGTATGGCCACTTCTACGTCGACGGCATTCCCCACGGTGTGTTCAGCAGCGAAGCCTTTGTCACCGTCGAGGCCGAAAACTACGCAACCCACGTCGAGCAAGTGCTCGTCAACAGCGAAGACGTCGAGTTGACGCTCACGAACGACGCCGGCCTCACCGGAGTGGTACATCCCTCCGAGGGACGCCCACGCGTGCCGACCATCCTCACCGCCTCGCAGTCCCTTTACGGCGACGAAGTGTTCGAGCACGAGTTCCCCGTCGAAAGCGACGGCACCTTCGCCATTGCCGGACTGATTGCCGGCCAGGTTTCGCTGCAAGCCACCTCCGAGGCCGGCGAGCAGTCCGAGCCGGTAACGGTCAACTACGTTCCCAGCGAGCCACAAGAGATTGAGATCACGCTCAATCCGCCAGCCCGCCTTTTTGTCGAGGTACGCGGCCAGGAGGCGCAGCCCATTGAGGGGCTGCACCTTGGCGTCGGCGACTGGGAAGGAATGACCGACGCGCAAGGTACCGTGCTGTGGGAGGCACTCGTGCCCGGCGAGCATGAGGTGCGTGTGATCCCCGACGAGCCGGAAGGCAACCGCGCCACCGCCGGCGAGTTCGTGTATTTCGTGCCGGATGCGCTTGAGGTGGAGTTGAGTAGCGGCGAGACCACGGAGATACAGTTTTCGCTGGCGCTGTGGCTTCCGCCGGGCGAGACGACGCCACTCGAGGTGCGCTTCCACGGCGAGTCCGGCATCAGTACGCCGGGCACCGCCACGGTGACTGCCTCGTTCGGCGGCGGCCAGGAGGCCACGACGCATCAGGTCTCCTTTGAAGGCGGCTACGCGACCATCACCGTCGAGTTGCGCGCCGACCCGGAAGTGCCGGCCACCCACGAGTTGCACTTCGAGCACCCCGACTACCGCCCCGAGGTGCGCGGCCAGGAAGACCTCGCCGCGGCGGCGCAGGCGGAGTCCCCGCTGGTGATCAACCTTGTGCGCACTCCGTCGCTCTCCTTGCAGGTCGTCGACCGCAATGGCGCCCACGTCGAGCAGGCACACGTGCAGCTTCGTCACAGCGGCGAGGCGCAAGCGGCCGGGCAGACCGACGGCGTCGGCCGCATTTTGTTCACGCAGCTCGAAGCGCGAAGCTACCGCCTCGTCGCGGTGAAGCACGCCTACCGCCGTGCCACCTTCGACATTGATATACCCATTGATGCGGGCTTTTCGCCGAGCGAACACGGCGACGGCTCGCGGCTCGAGTTGCAAGAACCCGGATCCGGGACAAGTGCTGACCCGACGCGACTGTTGCTGACCATGTCCAATGCCGGCGACGTCACCATCCGTGTCGACACCATGCACGGCGCCCCCGCGGTGGGTGCCCAGGTCCTCGTCAAGC
>SKZP01000387.1 GCA_007127275.1 Planctomycetota bacterium | reverse complement strand
GACCGCGCACCTTGATTACCCTTGGCGACCCGGCCGGCGTCGGCCCGGAGGTTGTCGCCAAGGCGCTTGTGCAACTTGCCGCGCAGGCGGGGAGCGAAAATGCGTCCGTCGAGCCCGGGAAGTGGCTCCTGCTCGGCAGCCGGCGCGCCTTCGAGGCGGCGCTCGAGCAACTCGCGGCCAGCGACGCCGCCGGCCACCTCGGCAACGGCGCTCGTGCCACACCGGCGCTGCAACGTGTGCGCGAGGCGCTGATGTGGTTGCCGCTTGCGCACGGCGAGCCTGCCGAGATGGCACGAGCGCTCGACGAGTTGGAGCAACATGCCTCGAAGGATCCGGCCTTGCGCCTCTGGGCACTCGACGTCGACGACGCGGACGTCAGCGCGGCGGGTACGGTTCACCAGCCGGGCACGCCCACGGCGGCCAGCGGCGCCTGCGCCTACCGCGCCTTTGAGTGCGCCCTGCACGTGCTCGCTTTGCGCAACGACCGCCGCACGCACGCCGACGAGCCGCTCGGTGGCCTCGTCACCGCACCGTTGAGCAAAGCCGCCCTGCAACAGGCCGGTGCGCCGTATCTCGACCACACGAGTCGCCTTGGCGAGGCCACCGGCCGCGACTCCATCATGTCCTTCGTCGGCGGCGGCCTGCGCGTAGCGCTTGCAACGGTACACATCCCGCTTGCCGAGGTGCCGCAGCGCTTGGAGGTCGAGCCGCTCGCACGTTTGATCACGCGGGCAGGCACCACCCTCGGCCGGTACGAGCGACTCAAGCAGCCGGTGCGCGTCGCCGTATGCGGCCTCAACCCGCACGCCGGCGAAGGCGGCTTGCTGGGCCGCGAAGACGAGGAGGTCGTCGCACCGGCCATTGCGCGCGCCCAAGCCGAGGGCCTCGACGCGGCGGATCCGTGCGCCCACGAAGGCCCGCCGGTAGACCTCGAAATCTCCGGCCCCTGGCCGGCGGACACGGTGTTTCACCGAGCCCGCGAAGGCGAGTTCGACGTCGTCGTCGCCATGTACCACGACCAGGCGCTGTGCGCGGTCAAAACATTGGCCTTCCACGAAGCGGTCAACGCCACGCTCAACCTGCCCTTCGTGCGCACCTCCCCCGACCACGGCACCGCCTACGACCGAGCCGGCCAAGGCACCGCCCGCGCCGACTCCATGCTGGCGGCACTAACGCTCGCCCACCGGTGGAGCGAAACCTACCCCACGGCAACACGTCACGAGTAGATTGCTGTCACCTCCTTTTCCCCGACGCGGAGGCGAAGGCGAAGCACGCGACGACGTGATATCCACTCCGTTCACTACTCGTCCGCCTCGGCCGCGAAACTGGGATTGTCTCGCAACGCCGACGGCGGCAACTCATCTTCTACGAGCGCGCGACCGTAGACAATGCGCACGGGCTCGGCGGCGAGGTCAATGACGTCGAAACGGTGACGCGGGTCGCGACGGTCGCGGGTTGCCACGGCCAGGCGCGTCTCGTCCAGCCAGGCCACGGCGTAGACCTCGGGCACGTACCACCCCAGCACCGGCCTCGGTTCCTGCGCGTCTTCGTAGACGCCGAGCGCAATCCCCTTGGGGCCCGGTTCACCAATCACGAACACGGCGTCGCCGGCCGGATTCACGTAGCGGCCAGGGCCCGGCGCGGGCTCCTCGACAATCTTGCGCAGAAGGTGCGCCTCCTCCCGCTCGCTCAACGCCGGGTCCAACAGCGCCGAGTTGGCCGGCAAGCCGTGCTCGGCAATCCAGCCGCGCACCGCACCGTTGTATGCGCGGGTCTTGCGGTAGGCGAGGTCCCACAGGTCGGTGACCCGTTCGAGGCGCAGCGGCAAGCCGTGCTCGTAGTCGAACATCAACGGCGCAATTCGTTCCGGATCCTGCTGAACGACCACCCAGTAGCGCGGCTCGCCGGCGGCAATCTCCTCGCGGGCTTGCTGGATCCCCTCGCGCTCGGCCATGGTGCGCACGGCGGGCCCCGCCGTAAGCACGACGCCCAGGCCAAGAATCAGCAGCGTGATGGTGCCGAGCACGGCCAGCCGAAAGGTGGTGCGCTGCACGCCGAGAAGCTGGAGAGGCTCGCGCTTCACCTCGTCCCCCGCTCGTGTGGCCGCTGCCGCTGCAGGTAGCGCTTCTTCGGCCGTGGCGTCGCCGCTGCGGCTGCGTCCTCCCCAGTCGCCGAGCATGGCCTGCACAACCACAACGAACCAGAACAACCAGAACAGCGGCGCCGCAAGCACCGCGCCGAGCGTCCAGGCCACGGTGCGCAGCGGTCGGCGCCCCAACACAAGGCCCATGCCGAATACGGCAAGCGCCGCGAAAATCCCCCCCAAGGTGAGTGCAAGTTCGGGCGAGGCAAGTACGGAGACCGGCCGGGAGAGGAACCACATCGCCACCGAACCGAGAACGCCGAGCGCAATGATTCCCGCAGCCAGTGCCGTGGTCCGCGTCAAAGGCGGCAGTGGCGCGCGTCGCCCCTGCGCCGGCATGGGTGAAGAGCCGTTGGCGGTGGCGGTTGAGTCGGACATCATTCTCACACCTCTCTGCAAACCCAAGTAGCACAGCGGACCACCCGTCACCCGCCAACGACGCACGGCCACATGCGCGTGCACCCGTGGCGGCTGCTCACCGGCAGCCTCGAAGCCATCCTAGCTGAGTGCGGCCCGTAAACAAACCGCTTCGGAACCCGTGCTTCCGTTTCGGCCCATGCATGCCCGGCGCGCAACCAAGCCCACGGGCTTCGCCCGTGGGTCGCACCCGTTGCGTGCTCGACCCACGGGTCCTGTGCTCGACCCACGGGGGAACCCGAATGCCTTCAAGTTCTTACGAAACAAGGAGAGCGCGGGGCGCGAGCGCAAACCCTACGCGGCGACACGCGTGGTTCATGCCTCGCCTCGAAGAACTTGCGCCAGGCGCCCTGCGCTGCACTCAGAACTGAACGTGACGACATATAACGGACGCCCGGGGACTTGGCAGCGACGTTCACGCTTTGGAGCGGCATTCCACAAATTGGGGACGCGTGGACATTCGCTTGGCCGGGGCTCTCCGTCAGTTTGCCTTGCTGTCACCTTGCGTCGTCGTTGGCGGCGGCACTTGGTGTTCGTCACCGGAGCGCGGGTGGCGCGTCACTTGGATGCGACGGATGCGCTGCTTGTCTACCTCGCGCACCGTCAGCGTCATTCCTGGCGCCTCGACGACTTCTCCGTCGCGGGGTAGCCGGCCCAAGCGGTGCAACACATACCCGGCGAGCGTGTCCACGCCCTCGGCATCCTCGAACGCCACGCCAACGGTTTCGGCAACCTCGACTAGCCGCACGTTACCGAGGCACACATACGTGAAGTCGGTGATCCGTCGAATGGGTGCCGGCTCAAACTCGTCGACAATCTCGCCGACAATCTCCTCGACAATGTCCTCGAGGGCGACAATGCCGGCGGTTCCGCCGTATTCGTCGACGACAACGGCCATCTGCCCGCGTGTCTCTTGCAGTTGCCGAAACAGTGTGGAGACCTTCATAAACTCCGGCACGAACACTGGCGGCCGCTTCGCGGCGAGTTCGCGCACATGGATCTCGCCGTCTTCGAGGGGCAGTGCCATGATGTCTTTCATGTGCAGAATGCCGACGATCTCGTCGAAACCCTTCTCCGGCTCGTATACGGGGTAACGGGTGTAGCGTCGGTCGCGCAGAATCTCGAGGAGTTTCTCACGAGTCGCGTCGGCCGGCACGAAGGCGACTTCGGTGCGGGGAATCATCACGTCTCGCGCTTGAATGCTCTGCAGCGCCGCAACGTTCTGCAAGATATCCGCTTGCAGCGTGACGAGTACACCGGTGTTCGAGAGTACCACGGCAAGGTGGCGCAACTCCTCCGGCGTCATGGAAAGCTCCCCGCGGGGCTTGCCCGGCAACACCTTCTCGACGGCGACGGTGAGCAGCGAGAAGGTGGCAATCACCGGGCGCAACACAATCTGCATCCAGCGCAACGGTCGCGCCGCTGTTAGTGCAAACGGCTCCGCGAAACTGACGGCAATCCCCTTCGGGGTGATCTCGCCGACGACGAGCAAGAAAACGGTCGCAATCAGCGTCGCCACAACGACGACCTCGCCGCCGTGTGGATCCAGTCCCGCCTCGGTGAGGACGTGGGCGACAAGCACCGTGGTCAGCGCGGTCGTCGCCGTGTTGGCGAGGTTGTTGCCAATCAGGATGGTCGCGAGCAACCGACTGGGCGCCTGCAGCATGTAGTCGAGCGCCTGCGCACTGCGCTTGCCTTGCTCGGCAAGCAACTTGACGCGAATACGCGACGCGGCAAGCACCGCTACCTCGGAGCCGGAAAAGAACGCCGAGGTAAGCAGCACGACAACCAGGAGTGCAAGCTCAAGTTCGAGAGTCATGGCATTGCCGCGGCGCAGCACGCTCACGGTAGGGGAGGAAAGAGGCGCGGTCAGCAAACCGTTATTGTCGGGTACACCGGCACGTCACGCCAAGCGGAAACGCCGGTGACAGGTGCAGCCGCCTTATGTTGGGCCACAAACCTAATCCGCCCGCGCATTGAAATCCGTAATTTCAAGGCCGCGGGCCGCGGCCCGTGGATCCCACGCATTGACGGATTCGACCCACGGGCGCGGCCCGTGGACTTGAAACTACGAATGTGCGCCCGGCATGGGCGCACATTCGCATTGAGCCCACGGGCCGAAGCGCGTGGGCTCGAATTGCGCTTCCCGCTCAAGAACTGGGGCTAGACCGGTAGCCGTTTTTAACGAGTGGGGCTTGAAGTTACCGATTTCAATGCGCTGGCGGTTTAGTAAGGCAGGCCGCGGTGGAAGCGGGCAACCGCAATTTCAGAGCGCAACGAGTCGCGGGCTTGCTTCGCCAAGATTGCCATCCAGATGTAGACGATCGCATTCATCACCACGATGGCCGCGACCGGAACCATTGTGCGCGGGTCGGCTTGGACCATGAGAAACGTCCCCGCACCGGCGAAGATGACGAGAAGCACCGCAAGGACGACCGAACTATCTCCGAGCCGCGCATTGCCGTACAACGCTTCGACCCGCCCGAGAAGCAGGATCATCATCAGAAGCCCGATCGTGCTGCCCCCGGCCGCCGTCCAGACGGTCGGCGTCAATTCGACCGTGCTCATCCCGCCGACGGAGGCGAGCTCGTCGATGTGCTCGATGGCCCATACCGCGGTGGCGACAATCCCTGCAAAGAAAAAGAAAAGACCGAAGACCGCAAGAAACTGTAGTCGTCGGTCAGGGGCACGAGTGGTACGCGCAAATCCAGCGAGGAAAAGAATCACACCGGCAAGCCCGATCAGGACGACCAAAATCCCGAGTGCCATCAGGAAGGACTCGAGGACAAGCGAGCTGATATCCCCAAGGGCTTCTTGCCAGGCAACCTGCTCGAAGCCGCCGGTGACGAGAAGCAAGCCGGCAATCCCCGCCAATTCGAAGAACAAGCCGATCGCCACGAGGGCGGCACCGAAGTAGAAGGCGCTCAGGCCCTTCGCGGTACCCTCCCACAACACATGGTCGAAGCCGGGGGCGAAATGGGTGGCCGGTCGCGACGGCCGCGCGCCCTCTTCTGTGGCCGTGGCACCGCCTGCCTCCCCGTGCTGTTTGCGACGCTTCGGACGCCGAGCTTGGCGCACCTCCTCGAGCGCCCCCAGCAACTGCTCATCCGGCAGCGCGTTCATCGCCGCGAGAACCGTCGCCAGCGAGCCGGCTGTGACGTCGCGTTGCGCCTTTTCACGCGCCTGGGTGAGTGTCTCGCCGTCGACCAGGTCACGCACGCTCAACAGGGCTGCGAGTTCGCGGTCCTCCCGCTCCTGCTTGTTCAAGTTCGCAAGACGAAGTTGCGAAACGAGCTCGTCCGCCTTTTCGCGGCCCAATGTCCCCTGTTCGACGAGTGCGTCGGCAAGCGTGAGCTGCGGTCGCTGCGCAACCAATTGTTTCGCCTGCTTCAGTTGCTCGCGCGAAACCTTTTTCGTCGCCCGGAGAAAGCGCCGAGTCGCCCGATCGATGCGTCGGGTTGTCTTGTCTTTTTCGTCCATAGGAGTCGCGGGGTGAGTTTTCCACTCGATTTTTGAAGTCGTAAGAATGTCCGCAACGTTACCTTCGACGCTCTCGCAGTGGAATCCGAATCTCGTGATCCCGACATGCCGGCAAGGCCGTTGCCGCGCTCACAAGTCTAAGCGCGTGCGCACAAACTCAACGCGGAGGACTTTCCCGTTCGCCTCAGAACGTGCGACTTTCACGCGACGTAACCTGCTTCAGGGCGTACCTGCCTCGAGACTTGGCATTTCCTGGCTCCCGATCACCTCGCTCACGATCTCATCATAGTAGGTCGCGCCCGTCGCGACTGAAGGGCTAAACGATTGGAAGGGTTTCGACCCGCAACTCTCGAGGTCGCCATGGTCCAGCCGTCCAAGCAATTGGAACTACCGTTTGGAGATAGGGGTGAAGCCCCGAAGGCCGACGGAAGCGGGCAAGCGGCATCGGCGGAGAGCACCGGTCAACGCCCAGCCACGCACTCGCTGAAGGAAGCCGTACTTTTGTGTGAAATCTGAAGGCGGGCGTTGTGAGCTCAACCAATCGAACCGCCTCGTGCGGACCCGCATGCCAGGTGGTGTGGAAGGGGATCGTCGGGGCTCTGCCCCCGGCGCCCCTATCACGATCTGTCGCGACAAAAAAACGCGTTCGGGGTTGACGGCCCGAAACTTTCCGATATTTAACCAAAAGGTTAGTTACCCGAAAGGTTAAATGCCATGCCAACAGTCGAAACACCACCGAAGCCGCCGCAATCCCAGGGCAAGGACCCGTTGAGCTCGGTGTTTGCCGCGCTTGCCGACGAGACGCGCCGGGCGATCCTGGCACGTTTGGCCACCGGGGAGGCGTCGGTGTCGGAGTTGTCGGAGCCGTTCTCTATCAGCTTGCCGGCGATCTCGAAGCACCTGAAGGTGTTGGAGCGCGCCGGCCTGATCGAACGTGGGCGAAATGCGCAGTGGCGGCCGTGCCGCTTGCGGGCGGCACCCTTAAAGGAGGCTAACGACTGGATCGAGCAGTATCGCCGCTGCTGGGAGGAAAGCTTCGACCGGTTGGAGAGCTATCTGCAGCAAGTTCAAGCAACCGAGGCAGACGAGACGTCAACACCACAACAAGGCAAGGAGGATGAAACACATGGCGACGACGAAGAATAACCAAGCGCGTGAGGCCGATCGCGAAATCCTGATCGTCCGCACGATCGACGCACCGTGCAACCTCGTGTGGCAAGCATGGACCGATCCCGACCGCATCGGTGCCTGGTGGGGCCCCGACGGCTTCACCACGACGACGCATCAGTTCGAGCTAAAGCCCGGCGGCACGTGGCGCTTCGTGATGCATGGGCCGGACGGCACTGACTTTCTCAACCGCATCGCCTTTCGCGAGGTCAGCGAGCCGAATCGTCTGGTCTACGATCAGGACAACGAAGCGAAGACCGACGACGAGGCGATCCGCTTCCAAACGCGGGTGTCGTTCGAGGCCCAGGAGGAGAACCGCACCAAGGTGACGTTGCATACCGTGTTCGAGCGCACCGAAGTGCGAGATCACGTGTCGAAGACGTTCGGCGCGGTGGAAGGTGGCATCGAGTGCCTCGGCCGACTCGCGCAATACGTCATCGCTGGTGCGGACGGTTCGACCCGCAAGCATCGCGAAGTAATGACGATGGCCCTTCCGCATTCGCGGGAGATCGTGCTGCATCGCCGCTTCCATGCGCCGCCGAGTCTCGTCTTCGACATGTTCACAAAGGCCGAGCACCTGCGAAACTGGTGGGGCTGCGGCGCCTTCGAGATCGAGTCCTGCGAGACCGATCTGCGCGTTGGCGGCCAGTGGCGTGTGGTGATGCGCACCCCCGAGGGTTCCGAGATTCCTGCATTTGGCACCTACCTCGAGATCGTGAACCCGCGGCGCGTCGTGCAGAGTGTTCATCTCTTTCGGGAAGATGATCCCAATGATCCGCCGATCGAAACTCTCGAGTTTCGCGAGCTAGAGGGAGGCCAGAAGACCTTGCTTGTCAACTCCGTGCGGTACCCGACTCAAGCCGACCGAGATCGGCACATGCAAAGCGGCATCGACCAGGGCGCCGCTTCCGCCTTCGACATGATCGACGAGATGCTGCGCAAACCGAGCACGGCCTAGTAACCAAGAGTCGTGCAAGCCCACCGGTTGCCTCGGGGCGCTTGGGCTGTTTGTGTGCCCGGCGGGCGTTGTGAGCTCAACCAGTCGAACCGCCTGGTGCGGACCCGCATGCCAGGTGGTGTGGGAGGGGACCGCCGGGGATCAACCGGCGCCCCTATCCCGATTCCAAACGGCTAGTGTTGCGTCAGGGTCCAATCTTCGGGTTAAGCTACTGCGCTCGACTGTGCTGCGTTGTCGTCGTCTCGCTCGAATTTTTTCGCCTTGCACAGTCTTCGCTCGCTACGCGCAACCCGAAGATTGGAACCTGGCGCAACACTAGCGAGCCCCCGCGCCCGCACTGCGTGCAACGAATTAGTCAGGAACCGTCGGCGTGCAGCCCGCATGCTGAATGAATGCGCTGTCGTACTCCGCCAGCGGGACGTGGTTGCGACCAAACTTTTTTGCTGCAACAAGAGCCGGCTGCATCCGCCGGTGACGGTCGCATTCCCGGTGACGGTGGGGGAGCTGTGGAGGAAGGCTCCCGAACGTTGAGCGTCACGAGCAAGGTTGAGGAGGTCAAGCAGCGCCGGCGGAGTTGTAGCGACGACGAGCAGCGGATCCGACGACAACGTACCCGTCGAGCGAAGCAACGTACGCTCGGCAACAATCTGCTGACCGCACCTTGCACGTTGTCGTTTCAATGTGTTTCATCACGCACGCGGTGCCCGAGGGTTGACCAGAAGTCGGCGACGGCGCTTGCGAGGTCGCGGACAATCAACTCGGCGGGCTGCTCGCGGTACCACCAGCGGGGAAAGCTGGACTGATACTTCTCGTTGCCAAAGCGCCAATCCATCAGCGCAATAAAACCGGTGTCCGACTCGGTGCGGATCACGCGGCCGGCGGTCTGGATCACTTTGGTCATCCCGGGAAACAGGTAGGCATACGCGAAGCCGTCGCCGTCCTGCTCCTCGAAGTAGGCCTTCTTGAGCTCCTGAAACAAGCCCACTTGGGGTAGCGCCGGGCCGACGACGAAGCAGCCAATGCAGCGCTCGCCAGGGTAGTCGACCCCTTCGCTGAAGATTCCGCCCTGGACAATCAGCACAAGCCGCGGCCACTCCGTAGGAGGATTGTCGAGCCGAGCCAGGAAGGCTTCGCGCTCGGATATGCTCATCCGCTGACGTTGCATCAACAGCACCTCGTCGCGCGGCCACGTCGGCGGCAGCAACTTCTCGAGCTCGCCCGCGACCACGCGCATGTAGGCGTAGCTTGGAAAAGCGACGAGGTAGTTGCCCGGCTTCCATGCCGCGGTTTCGCGGATGATCCGCGCAAGCTTCGGCGCGCTGGCGCGGCGCTGCTTGTAGGTGGTGCCGACGCGGCGGTCGACGAAGATGCGGCGGTTCTCCGGCGGAAACGGACTGGTCAGCTCAAGCGTATCCGTGCGCCGCGACGGAAAGCCGAGTACCCGGCGGTAGTAGTGGATGGGCGTAAGCGTCGCGGAAACGCCGGCGGCGCTGTGAAACTCGCCGAGTCGCTGGCCGAGCTGCGCGGCGGGGTCAGCGCAGTGGATGCGCAGCCCGAACGGTGAGCCGACGCCGCGGTCGCGGGCGTCGCGCAGCCGTTGCGTCGCCGCTGGGCTCAGCGCCTTCTGCCCGACAAGGCCGGAAAAGAGGCGCACATCCTCGGCGGTCTCCGGCTCGCCGCGCACGACGAGGTGAGTAAACTCCGGGCCGTCGAGTTGCACCGCATGCTCGAAGCGAAACAGTTGATACGCCGCCTCCACCATGGGGTCGTCGGCGCTCAACTCCTGGCGCATCCGCTTGTACACGAGGTACTCGACGAACAACTCCTCCATCGCCTCGCGCCACGAGGCAAAGCGCTGCTTGTCGAAGCGCCGGCCCTCGGGAAGTATGACGCCGTCCTCATGCTGAGGCACCTCGACGAGCGCGGCGGTCGACTGTATCTCCTGAAACACCGCCTCGTGGATCTCGAGCATCTGCTCGCCAGCGCGGTGGTCGAGCCGCGCGGCGGCGTAGCGTGCTCGGTCGAAGGTGCCTTGCCAAAGCGCCGGGGAGTAGTAGTCGCAGCCGCGGTCGTAGAGGGCATGCGCCTCGTCGACGATCAAACGCGGCTTCGCACCGAGGTTGCGCGGCTCGGCCTCCGCGCCGAAGTAGCGCTTCAGCGCCACCTGCGGGTCGAAGACGTAGTTGTAGTCGCCAAGCACAATGTCGGCTGTCTCGGTCAAGTCGAGCCCCAACTCGAACGGGCAGGCCTGTACTTCGCTGCCCACCTGTTGCAGCCGCTCCGGCGTGACGACACACTCCACGCCGACGCCGTCCGGGCCCGGCTCCGCCTCTTGCCACAGCCGTTGCGGTAGGTCGTTTTGCTCGAGCTTCGTCTCGTAGTCGCGCGCAAAGGGGCAAAGATCCGGGTGGCAGGCGAGCACGTCGTTGAGACACATCTTCGCCTTCGACCGCAGCGTTACCGTGCGCACCTCGTGGCCGGCATCCTGCCAGCGTTGCGCGGTCTCGACGACAAGCGCCTGCTGCGTGTTCTTTGGCGTGACGTAAAAGAGTTGCGC
The DNA here is from genome assembly GCA_007127275.1 of Planctomycetota bacterium. Classification (GTDB taxonomy): domain Bacteria; phylum Planctomycetota; class UBA8742; order SKZP01; family SKZP01; genus SKZP01. Next base: position 115 of record SKZP01000387.1, on the reverse strand, counting down.
CCCCGCCTGCAACGCATCCTGCGTCATGGCATACAGCGCCGCCGCCGTCTTGCCCACGCCGGTCGGTGCCTCGACGAGCGCATGCCGGCCCTCGTCGGCTTGCCTCGCAAGGAAG
>SKZP01000129.1 GCA_007127275.1 Planctomycetota bacterium | reverse complement strand
GCCCACGACCACGGACGGAGGACGCTGAGCCGCGCAAACGTGACGCGGCTCTCCGTGCCCGCCCACGGCATTGCACGCGTGAGCGGGTTGTCTGACTCGCGGGCGCAGCGGCCCGCTCCGCGGAGGTCGTGCGCCAACAGGTTTCCGGCTGCACCCCAAACTCATGCTGGGTCTTGCCGTGACGGGCTGTTTGTGCGTTAACACGCGACACGAATGCTCGTCTAGAACGCTGCCTGTCTGATACGCCTGGATTGAAAGGTAAACGTCATGGCCCATCCCAAGCGCCGTCACTCTCGAAGCCGCAAGAACAAGCGCCGGGCACACGATGCGCTCACGCCGGTGGAGCTCTCCACCTGCCCGAACTGCAACCAGTCGAAGCTTCCTCATCGCATTTGCGGCAATTGCGGCTATTACGGTCGTGGTCGCAAGGTATTGGAGATGGAGCAGTCGTAGAGCGCCTCGTGTCTGTGTGATGCGCCGACATCGAAGTGGAGTTTGCGCGTATGCTTGGAGCGGACCTTGGGTCGTGGTCGTCTGTCCGCGTGCCGGAGTGAACTCCGTGACGTAACCATGCATCCCGTAGATGGGGAATTGGTGATTCTGTAAGCCCACGGGCCGCGCCCGTGAAGTGCGCGGCACCGACTACTGGGGCCCACGCGCCTACGCCTGTGGGCTTGTGCCCGACTCCCCCGTCGGCGGGATGCACGGGTGACGTGACGTGGCATGGCGCGACGTGACGCTACGGTGTAAGCTACCGGGACGTTGCGTAACGTCGCGTAGGTGCCGACTTGGTGTGGAACGCGCCTCCCGGATGCAAGGTCTGCAACGATGATCGAACGCGGCTCGCCACGACGCATAGCCATCTTCGGCACCGGTAGCTACACACCGGAGCGGGTGGTCGACAACGAGTGGTTCACTCAGTTCATCGACACCTCCGACGAGTGGATTGTGCAGCGCACCGGAATGCATCAACGCCGCTGGGCCAGCGAGGAGCAGACCACCAGCGACCTCGCCGTGGAGGCGGCCCGCAATGCCCTCGACGCCGCCGGCTGGAGCGCCGAGCAGCTCGACTTCATTCTCGTCGGCACCTGCACGCCGGACAACCTCTTGCCGAATACGGCGCAACACGTGCATCACAAGTTGCAGTGCCGGCGCGACTGCGGGGCAATCGACGTGATCAACGCCTGCTCGAGCTTCACCTACGCGCTGACGCTGATTACCAGCATGATTCGCTCCGGACAGGTCGGCCGCGCCCTCGTCATCGGTGCGGAGAAGCTGTCCTGCTTCATGAACCTCAAGGACCGCACAAGCTGCATCCTCTTCGGCGACGCCGCCGGGGCCGCCTGCGTCGGCGCCGCCCCGGAAGAAAGCCGTTCGGATATTCTCGTTTGCCGCTACGGCACCGACTTCGACTACGAGTCACTCAACATTGCCGCCGGCGGCTCGCGGAGCCCCGCCTCGCACGAAACGGTCGAGCAGGGGGATCACTTCGTGCGCATGAACGGCCGGGCCATCTACAAGTTCGCCGTCAACACACTCACCAACGAGGTGCGCGGGGTTTGCGAGGAAACCGGCATAGAGGTGGGGGAGCTCGCCTGCATCATCCCTCACCAGGTGAACATCCGCATCATCCACTCGGCGATGGAGAACCTGTCGTTTCCCATGGAACGCGTCTTCGTCAATCTCGACAAGTACGGCAACACCTCCGCCGCCTCCGTGCCCACGGCGATCGACGAGGCCTACCGCGCCGGCTACTTCAAACGCGGCGACCTCATCGCCGTCTGTGCCTTCGGCGCCGGAAAGTCCTGGGGAAGTCAGCTCATCCGCTGGTAGCGCGGCGGAGGCGGCGTGCCGTCGACGGCCGCAGCGCCAACAGGTCGTTTTGTGACGTGCGCGGCCTCATTCGTCGAGCGCCTCGGCGAACTTCGGAAACAGGCCGTCGTGCGCCATGGTGATCAGGTTGTCCGCGAAGCCGGTCGCCCCGTCGACGGTGACGGTGTGGCCGGCAAAGCCGTCCATCAGGCCGCTGCACAGTGCGAGCATGGCCTGACCGCATTGCTCCAGCGGGACGAATTTCTCCGGCGAATGCTTCTGCACCGCTTGCGTCAGCGCCTCGCCGAAGGTGGCGCGAAAACTCTCCGTGCAGACCATACCGAGGCGGACGCCGGCGGCGTTGCACCCCTCTTTCTTTAGCCGCACGCCGAGATACTTCACCGTTGTTTCCATCACCGCCTTTGCCGCGGCGACGAAGTCGTAGCCGGGATAGAAATGGTCCGGGCCGAAGCTCGACACGGCGAGCGTGTAGCGCGGGTACTGTCCGAACTGCTTCTTCGCCGCCTTGAGGTGACTGATCAGCGGCCAGGAGCTGTACTCGAGCGTGCGCTGAAAATTCTTCAGCTTGAACTTCTCCAGCTCGTCCGTGACCAGCGCGAAGCCGACGTTGCTGATGAACACGTGCAGTCGGTCGTGCTCCGCGGCAATCACCTTCATCAACTCTTTTGTGTCGTCGTCATTCGAGACGTCGGCTTGCACAACCCGCGGCTCCGGTGCGCCGCACTCGGTGAATTGGCGGGCAATCTCCTCCTCGTCGGCGCTGCCCCAGCGGTGCGTCAGGTAGACGCGGGCGCCGGCTTTGCCGAATTCGAGGCCCGTCGCGAGGCCGATCCCTTTGGTGCCGCCGGTTACCAGAACGGCCTTGCCGGATAAATCGATCGTGATCATCTTGATAGCGCGGAAAAGAGTGGAGGAGGGCGCGGAACGAACCGGATATGTACCTCCGAACCGCACCGCCTGCAACGCCCGGCCGAGCTGCCGGGTGCAGCCGACTTTCCTTGCAGAAACAATGGTT
>SKZP01000530.1 GCA_007127275.1 Planctomycetota bacterium | reverse complement strand
GGGGCGAAACCATGAACATGGCACCCGACGACGCGAACGCACCGCGCAGGCGGCGTCGAGCCCTGCGAGAGTTACCCCCCGGCAGCAAGGTGCAGGAAACGTTCGTCGTGCAGCGCGCCGAGCTGCGCAAGGCCCGCTCCAGCGGCGCGCCGTACCTCGCACTCGTGCTGCGCGACGCCGCGGGGCCTTTGGATGCGCGCATCTTCGAGGTGCAACCCTCGGCGCTCGAAGAATTCACCGTCGGCGAGCCCATGCGCTTCACCGGCACCATGGAACGGTACCGCCACGCGCCGCAATTGGTCGTCGAGCGCTACCACAAGCCGAGCAAGGTCGAGCATGCCGAGCTTGCCGCAACGAGTGCGGTGCAGCCGGAGACGTTGCTTGCCGACATTCGGCGCATCCTCGACACCCTACGGGACCCACACCTCAAGCGACTGCGCGACGCCTACTTCGCCGACGAAACCTTCATGGAACGTTTGCAAGTCGCACCCGCCGCGGCGCAAGCGCACCGAGCCTGGCGCCACGGGCTGCTCGAGCACCTTGCCGCCTCGCTCGAACTGGCCGAGTCGTTGTGTCTGCACTACCCCTGGCTCGAGCGTGACGTCGTTCTCATGGGCGTGTTCCTGCACGACTCGGGCAAAGCGTTCGCGCTGACCGAGCAAGGGGGCGAGGTCGACTACACCAACGCCGGCAAACTTCTCGGTGCCGTGACCCTCGGGGTAAGCTACCTCGACCGCAAGCTGCTCGAGCTCGGCGACGTGCCACAGCCGTTGGGGCTTAAGCTTCGCCACTGCTTGGTCGCACACCCCGGACAAAGCACCTGGGGCGCACTCAAGTCGCCCATGACGCCGGAAGCGGCCGTGGTTCATCACGTCGACGCGCTCGACTCGGTACTCGGCCACTTCCGCGAACAGGCGGAGCAAGTTGGCGACGGCGCCTCGCCGTTTCGCTACTCGAACTTTCTTCGCCGCGAGATCCTCGTCGAGCCACGCGACGTCCGAGCCTCCACGGACGACGACGAGGCCAACGCGGAGCCGACCGTCGAAAAAGACGAGTTCGAGGCGTAGAAGGCAAAGACGGTTCGCCGGGGTGTATTGCCGTCCACGGAGCTTTCCAAGCCCACGGGCTTCACCCGCTTCGCCCGTGGGTTGCACTTGTTTCGGGGTCAGGCTTGACTCGGAGTGGGGTCGCCCCCGCTACCCACTCGACCCACGGGCGAGGCCCGTGGGCTTGAAGTTTCGGATCTCAATGCGCGGGTCGTTTGATTTTGTAGCCCACCATAAGCCGGCTGCACCCGCTCGTTTCGCGTGGGGTTGCCCCCCGTAGGTGGGTCAAGTATGATCGCGGTTTCTACGGTCTCGCTGCTCGAATGCGACCTCGCTTGTGCCGAAAGGGTGTCGCGGATGCCCATTCCAGGGGACATTACTGGTAACCCGGCGGACGCATCCGTGCCGCCTCCTCCTCCTCCGCCACCGGCTTCGGCCGAGGACGGTCAGGAGCGTCCGTTCGACCACGCCGACACCACGCTCGCCTACGCCACACCGCCGCCGCCCAACCGTGTCAAGATTGCTTTGCCGCACGAGCCGGTTTCGGCGGCGGCATTGCAGTCGAGCGAGGAGAAGCGACTGCGGGATCAGCTCGACGGCGACGAAGGGTTTCAGCGCTTCGTCGACGAGGTGCGCCGCGAGCACGACCCGGCCGGTGAGCGTCGCCGGCTGCTGCGCCACGGGCTGCGAGTCACCAAGTCGATCTCCCCAGCACTTGTGAAACTCGCCGAGACGGTGCGGCGCATTGTCGACTGCCCGCTGGAGGTGGAACTGTTCGTCGAACCGGGCGAGCAGTTGCAGGTCCAGGCGGTGCGCGGCTCGCACGAGAAACAAGCGTATGTATGCCTGAGCTCGGCGTTGATCGACCGCTTGCCGCAGCGGGAGCTGTTGCACCTGATGGGGGTGGAACTCGGCCACCTCTTGCTCGGTCACGACGACTACCCGCTCGGCCCCATTCTCGCCTCCTGGCGCGGCCGTTTGTTGCCGGAGCAGATTCAGCGCTTCCTGAGGTGGCGCCGCTACGCGGAGATTGCCGCCGACCGGCTCGGACTGTTTTGCTGCCAGGACTTCCAGATTGCCAGCGACACCTACTTCAAACTCGCCAGCGGCGTCACCACTGGCAAGCTCGCCTTCAATCTCTCCGACTTTCTCGAGCAGCTTACCGAGGTGCGAAGTCTCGACGAGGTCGAGCAAGACGTACAGGAGTGGTTCGGCGCCCAGCCGTTCTCCCCGTTGCGCTTGCGAGCCCTCGAATTGTTCTCGCAAACCGACACCTTCCGGCGCGGCACCCGAAAAGGAGTCGGCATTCTTAGCTTCGCGGTGATGGAGGAGCGCGTCGACGAGTTCTTGGCCATCTTCGCCCCTTCCTTCGCCAGCAGCGACGACGAGGTCAACGGCACCGTCGGCGACTTCGTGGCGCTTGCGGCGTTGCGCGTCGCCTGCGCCTCCGGAGAGCCGGCCGGGCCGGCGCTCGCAACGCTTGCCACGTTGATTCCCGACCTCGGAACCGCCGAAGGGCGGGAGCGCTTGCGCAGCGTCGAGGCGCAGCAGCTCGCCGAGATGGTGCGCGAGAAGTCGGCCGCGCTTCTCGAGCAACTGATCCCTGTGCAGCGCTACCAGATTGTGCGCGACCTCGTCGTCATCGGTGCGGCCGGTGGCGCCATGGACGAGGCGAAGTTCGACGCGCTGCTCGACGCCGCCGAGTGTATGCAGGTGCCGCTCGAGTTCGTAGAAGCGGTCGCGGATGAACTGCTGCTGCCGGATCCGTTCGCCGAGCGGCCGGCGACGACGACGTGACGACGACGT
>SKZP01000326.1 GCA_007127275.1 Planctomycetota bacterium | reverse complement strand
GGGGCGCCGGCGGCGACGGGTAGGCCGAGGCGAGGGTGCCGTGTCGCGTATGCACGACGTGGATATTCGCGAACGCAGGCTCGAGCGGCAACTTGTTCTTCGCGAGGTGCTCGGCCAGCGCGTTCCGCCTCGAGGTCGCCTCCGCGGAATCCGGCGGGGCACCTTGCGCGAGGCGCTCGGCCGACTCTCGAATGTAGCCGTCCGAGGCGAAGTCTTCCGCACGGCGCGAAAGCAAGGCGAGTTGCTGCTCGACCAACTTCGCTTGCGCCCCGGCAAGCTCGGTCACCTCGCGGGAGATGGCCTGCTTGAGGGCCTCCCGCGCCGTGTAGGTGACGACCAGCGCCGAGAGCCCGTACACAACGAGGCCCATGACGACGAACGCCAGCGGCAGCTTGAACTTGAGAGGAATCCACCCGAGAGGATCCCGCAACATTGTCGTACCTCGTTTCTCCGTCACCCGCTGCCTTCTTCGGTTGGCAGGCGCCTCCGTCGGGCGTCACCTCGCACGACCTGCGTCACCCACTATGCACGCAAAAGAAAGGCCAGTCTCGCACCACCCACTTTTTTCGCGCATTGCGAACGATTTTTGCGGTTCTACATCGCGCTGCGTGGTGGTGTTCTTTTCTCGGAGCAGGCGCTGGCATGCAAAGTCTCACTTGGTTGCGCCGCGAACACGACGCCATTCGCTCGGGCCTCGAGTTGCTCGAAACGTTTGCGGCAAAGTTGCGGCACGACGAGTCCGTCGTCGCCGCCGATGTCGAGGCGGTGCTCGCCTTTCTGGTCGACGTCGGCGAGCGCTGTCACTGCGTGCGCGAAGAGCGGCACTTGTTTCCGTTGCTCGAACGACGGGGCTCCTCTCGGGATTCGCGACGTATTACCGTGTTGCTCGTCGAACACGGTGCCGCACGCGAGGTGCTGCGTACACTGACGCACCTTGCCGCGTCGCTCGCCACGGACGCGGATAGCCGTCGCGCCTTTGCGCACACGGTGGAGGAGGCCGTACCGATGTTGCGCAATCACCTCGACAAGGAGGAGCGAGCCCTCTACAAGCTCGCCGAGACCGTGCTTACGCCCGAGGACGACGCCACCCTCGCCCGCGAGTTCGGCCTCCACGACCGCGGCGAGTTGGGAGAAGCCGGCCGCGCCCCGCACGTACTCGCCCTCGCCGAGCTTGCGGCCCGGTACGGCGTCGAGTGGCGCGTATCCTGAACGAGCAGGCCGCGTTGGCAAGCGCCGACCACCGCGAAGCGCGCTGGGCACAAGCCCTGCCCTCGCCTCCCTTCGGCGGAACGACCCGGCATTCGTGCCCGCGCCGTGCGTTTACTCGCACGGCGAGCCTCATTGGCACACGCCTTGCATCATAACCGGCAACCTATTGCTCGGCCCGAAAGCAGCCATGGAAGGGGCACGGCACATGGACGAGGCGGCATCAGCGGTGAAGTCGGTTCACGTGCGGTACTTTGCGACGTTGCGCGAACGGCGTGGTCTTGAGGAGGAGATCTTGCAAACGCGGGCGGCGACGGCGGCCGAGTTGTATGAGGAGTTGCGGAAGGCTTACGACTTTCCGTTCGCGCCGGAGCATCTGCGGGTGGCCGTCGACGACGCCTTGTGCGAGTGGGACACGCCGATTGGTGACGGACAGCGGGTCGTGTTTCTGCCGCCGGTTTCCGGTGGCTGACGGATACGAGGAACGACAATGAATGTGTCGCCGATTCTCGCACCCTCGAGTGCGAAAAAATTCAACGTGCGAACTTTCTCGCTCGTGCGCAAGACGGTCGAACCGGACGCCTTGCGGTGCCAAGTGGAGCGCCCCGAGGCGGGCGCCTTCCTTGCCTTCGAAGGCTGGGTGCGCAACCGCAACGACGGCCACCCGGTGACCGGCCTAACCTACGAAGCCTACCCCGAACTGGCCGTCACGGTCGGCGAACAAATCATTGCCGAGGCAGAGGAGCGCTTCGACACCCTCGTCGTGCGGGCGGCACACGCAATCGGCGAGCTGAACGTCGGCGAGTTGGCCGTCTGGGTCGGCGTCAGTGCGGCACACCGTGACGACGCCTTCGCCGCCTGCCGTTACGTGATCGACGAGTTAAAGGAGCGCCTGCCGGTCTGGAAGCGCGAACACTACGTCAACGCCCCGCCGCAGTTTCTGCCGGGCACGCCGATGCGCGTCGCACCGGCACACGAAGAGGCACTCGGTGACTGAACTGCCGGCGACTCCGTAGCGCCGAGCGTATCCCGGAGGCTCGCCACGATGAAACGGCTGGCTGCGCTGCGCTCGCGGATCCGCTTTGACCGCAACGAGTTCGCGGGCAGCATGGGTGACATCGGCACCGACCTGCCACTGATCATTGCGCTGATCCTCGTCGCCGGCCTCGACACGGCAAGCGTCTTCATCCTCTTCGGCGCGGCACAAATCCTCACCGGGCTGCTCTACGGCGTGCCCATGCCGATGCAGCCGCTCAAAGCGATGGCCGTCCTTGTCATCACGCAGGAACTCACCGGTGACATCCTCTACGGCGCCGCCCTCGCCATCGGCGCGATCATGCTGGTGCTCGCGTTGTCCGGCGTGCTGAAGTGGCTGGCGCGGGTGATTCCGCATGCGGTGGTACGCGGCATCCAGATGGGACTCGGCCTCAAGCTCGCCTATCTGGCGCTCACCGAGTACGTCCCCGCCGGCGGCACCACCGGCTACCTACTTGCCGCGGGAGCCTTCGTGATCGTCGTCGTGCTGCTGGGCAACCGCCGCTTTCCACCGGCCTTTCCGGTGATTGGCCTCGGCATCCTCTACGCCCTGATGAGCGGCACCGACGTCGCCGAGATCGGCGCCGGCCTCGGCCTGTCGCTGCCCGAGGC
>SKZP01000028.1 GCA_007127275.1 Planctomycetota bacterium | reverse complement strand
TACCGCGAACATGTCGACGCCGGTGCACGCCCGTCCATGCCCCTGCTTGTGCCGCTTTCCAAGGCGCTTTTCGACATCAGCATCAGCTTCGACCGCGATGGCCGCCACGAAGACGAGGTGGTCACGCTGGAGATTTTGCCCATGCTCTACCGCGAGGCGCTCGCCGTGGGGCAGCCGCCGAGTGCGGATGTGCTCGAGCAGGTGCTCAAGGGCCAGGTCAATCTGCTTGTGATCTACACGCACCGCAACGAGCACGTCGAGGTCGAGAAGTTGACCGACGAAACCGTGCGGCTTTACGACGAAGCGCGAAAAAAGGGGCTCGCCCCGGCGCCGGCGTGCTTTGAACAGGTGGTCAAGGCGCTGTTCAACCGTGCGGTGCTCGTCGCCCAGCGCGAGGGGCGCGAGCCGGCCGTGCCCATCTACGAGTCCTTGGCACAGCGTTACGAGGCGGAAGTGGCCGCGGGTATGCCTCATCACCCCGGCGCCCTGCAGCAAGTACTGATGGGGACGTTCAATCTTGGCGTAACGCTCGACCGACTCAACCGTCCGGGGCCGGAGCTCGACGCTTACGAAAAGATGCGGGAGCTTTACGACCGGGCGCTCGCCGAGGGAATGCCGCCGCATCCCGACTGTGTTGCCGCGGTGCTGATGGGACTTGTCAACCTGGCCATTACGCTGAAGCAGATGGGCCGGCTCGACGAGGCGTTCGAGACGTATGCGCGAATGCAACCGCGCTACGACGAAGCGCTTGCCGCGGGGATGCCGCTGAATCTTCCGAGCCTTCGGCAACTGCTCAAGGCCGACTTGAATCGCGGCGCGACCCTGATGCAAGTCGGCCGGGCCGACGAGGCGGTTGCCGCCTACCGGGAGATGCCGCTGCGCTACTTGCGCGCCCTGACTGCGGGGCTGACGCACGACCCGAGTTGCCTCGAACATGTACTCGCCGGCTTGTTCAACCTCGGCGTGGCGCACACGCAAGAGGCGCGCTACGAGGAGGCGGCCGCTGTGTTCGAGCAAATGCGTGAGTTGTACGAGGATGCGGTCGCCGACGGCTTGCCGCACGGCTCCGAGGCGTTGCGCCAGGTGTTGACGGCCGGTTTCAACCTCGGCGTGTTGCGCGCCGAACACGGTGAGCCACACGAGGCCATTGTCGGCTACGAGGCGTTGCGCCGCTTGTACCGCAACGCGGTCGAGGAGGGACTGCGCCCGCAGTCGGAAACGCTGTTTCAAGTGCTCTCCGCCTCGCTCAATCTCGGAGTGCTTTACGACCGAGACGGCCACCACGAGTTGGCCGAGGACGTCTACCGCAGCATGGTGGACCTCTACCGTGACGCGCACGACGCTGGCATGGCGCACGACGCCGGCTGCTTCGAACAGGTTGCCATGGGGCTCTACAACGTCGGCGTCATGCTGCGCGCGCAAGAGCAGCCCGAGGAGGCGGCGACGGTGTTCGCAGAGCTTGCGCAGCTTTACTCGGAGGGGCGAGCGCTCGAGATGCCGCCCCATGCGGGGATCCTGGATCAGGTGCTGATGGCGGCGTTTCAACACTCCATGCTGCTGGCCGAGGCCGGGGACACCGACGGGGAGCGACACGTCTACCGCGAGATGCATGCGCACTACGCCGACGCGCTCGGCCACGGCGTGCCGCCGAGCCGGGACGCGCTGCGCCACGTGCAAATGGCGCTGTTCAACTTGAGCGTATTGCAGCGCGACGAGCAGACCTACGACGAGGCCATTCGGACCTTCGAGTCCATGCAGGCGTTGTACCAGCGCGCCCTCGCCGACGGACGAACGCCGGATGCGGGGACGTTGCGCCAAGTGTTGCGTGCGCTGTTCAACCTGGGACTTGCGTATGAACGGCGCGGAGAGAGCGAGAAGGAGATACAGGCGTTTCGGGACATGCGGCCGCTGTATGAGGAGGCGCTCAGGGCCGGGGTTGAGGTAACGCCTGCGGTGCTAACGCAGGTGCTGCTCGGCTGGTTCAATCTTGCCGTGGCGCTTGGTCAGGCGGGGCGTCATGACGAGGCACTCGCCGCCTACGAGCAGATGCAGGACTGGTACGAGCGCGCCGTGGACGAGGGACTTACGCCCGAGGCGGAGAGTGTGCGGCAAGTCTTGATGGGGCTTGTGAACCTCGGGGTGGCACACAACCGCATGGGAGAAACGGAGGCGGAGGCGAGCGCCTACCGCGAGGTGCGCAACCTCTACCGCGAAGCGCGAGAAGCCGGCGTCGAGCAACGCCCCGAGGTGCTCTCGCAAGTACTGACGGGGACGTTCAACCTGGCGGTCGCACTGTCGCAACGCGACGACGCTGCGGAACACTACCTCCCGCAGGTCGAGGCGCTGTTCGCCGAGATGGACACGCTCTACCGTGACGCCCGCGCCGCCGGGATGCCGCACGACCCGCTTTGCCTGCGGCAAGTGTTGATGGGCCTTGTCAACCTCGGCCACATTCAGGAGATGCGCGACGAGCTTGCCGAGCATGAGGCGACCCTCGGCCGTGTCGAGGAGTGGCAGTCGCAGGCGCAGGCGCTTGCGCCGGTGCCGGATGCCGAGTTGGTCGAGCAGGGGCTGCGGGCGCGCTACCAGCTTGCCGGACACTACCGCAAGCGAGAGCGCCTCGACGAGGCCAAGGCCGCCTACCGGAAGTTGCTTGCCCACTACGACGCCGCGCGTGAAGCTGGCATGCGGATGAGTGCGGGCGCGGTCCGCTACGTACTTGCCGGGTCGCACAACCTCGGTGCGTTGCTGCACAGGCTCGAGCGTGACGCGGAGTCGCAGGCGGTCTACACCGAGTTGCTTGAGCGGTATGCGGCCTTTCGCCACGCCGGGCTAGCGCCGGATGCGGAGACGCTGCACC
>SKZP01000382.1 GCA_007127275.1 Planctomycetota bacterium | reverse complement strand
CCGTGGGCTTGAATCTAGGGGTCTCAACGCGCGGGCGGTTTAAGACCGGCTCGGGATGTTCCGACCTTCTGGTGGGCTACCACGTAGCGACCTCCTCCGCAGGTTTCTAAACCTCGCGTTCGGGGGCGAGGAGGTCGTCGTACGTTTCGCGGCGGCGGATCAGCTTGGGTGTGCCGTCCGGTTGCACCAGCACCTCGGCGGGGCGCGGACGGGTGTTGTAGTTGCTGGCCATGGTGAAGCCGTAGGCTCCGGCGTGGAAGACGGCGAGCAGGTTGCCGCGCTCGAGCTCCGGTAGTTTGCGACCCAGCGCGAGAAAGTCGCCCGACTCGCAGATGGGGCCGACGACGTTGGCAAGGCCCGCACCGGCTTCCTTCGCCTGCTCGTCGGCGTGCGCCAGATCCTCTGGCGGTGCCCCGTGTCCCGTGACCGGCCAGACAGCGTGGTAGGCGGCGTAGAGGCTCGGCCGCATCAAGTCGTTCATCGCCCCGTCAACTACGTAGAAGCGGTGTGGCCCGGCCGGCTTCACATACAGCACCCGCGTCAGCAACAGCCCGGCAGGCGCGCTGATGAAGCGGCCCGGCTCGACGAGCAGCCGCGGCTTGCCGAACGCGTCGAGCGCCTGTTGTACGCGTTCGGTGTAGTCGCCGAGCTGGAAGTCGCCGGCGGCGCTGGTGTAGTCGACGCCGAAGCCGCCGCCGAGGTTGATGCGGTCGAAGGGGTGGCCGAGCTCGCGCATCAGGCGCAAGAGGGGGGCTGCGGATTCGATCGCTTGGGTGTACTTCTCCGCCTTGCGGATCTGCGAGCCAATGTGCAGGTGGACCCCGACGAGCGCGAGGTGCGGATAGCGCCACGCCTCGATTTGCCTCCGAGCCGCGGCAAGGTCGATCCCGAACTTGTTCTCTTTCTTGCCGGTGGTGATGTAGCTGTGCGTCTCCGGGTCGACGTCGGGGTTGAGGCGCAGCGCGACGCGCACCGACTTTTCCTCGCGGCCGAGTTCCGCGGCAATTGCCTGCAGGCGCTCAAGTTCGCCGACCGACTCGACGTTGAACAGCCCGACCTCCGCTCGAATCGCTTCGCGCAACTCCTCGTCGGCCTTGCCTACCCCGGCGAAGACAATGTTCTCCGGCCTCGCCCCGGCCTCCAGCGCCCGCTTGAGCTCGCCACGCGAGACAATGTCGAAGCCCGCGCCAAGCTCTGCGAGCATGCGCAGAATGTGCATGTTGCTGTTCGCCTTGACCGAGTAGCAGATCAACGGCGGCTCGCCGGCGGCGGAGCGAATTGGCGCGAGCGCCTCGGCCACCGCGGTGAAGCGACGGGAGATCTCTTCCCCCGAGTAGACGAACAGCGGCGTGTCGAACGTTTGAGCAAGCTCGGCAAGGCTCGTGCCGCGGACGCACAAGCTCTGTACCGAGGCTTCGGAGCAATACGGAAACGCCGCGGCGATCGGATTCGGCTCAAGAGTCGAGGTGGTATTCGTCGGTGTCGTCGTCATGGCGCGAGCATACATAAGAAAGGGAAGAAGCGGGCGGCCGCAAGCGGCGGGGACTATAGCACGCCCGTGTCAAGGGAACCACCGGCCTGCGTCCCTTGGCCCCTCGCCACTTTCAGCAGATCCTCACTCAAGGGTCAGCAGATCCTCAAGGGTGACACATACTCGGCGTGGTGTGTGTTCGCTCACTGTTGCTAACGTTTGGCGTGTGCCGCGCCGATACTGCCGTATTGAGGCCCTGCGGTTTCGGACGGGTATGGTGGCGTGATGTTGTGGTGGGCGCAAACGCGGACGGTGCTCGGGCATGTGGTGGCGACAGTACGCACGTATCCGGCGACCTCGCTGCTTGTGCTGTTGCTCGCGGTGAGCGTCGTGCCGCGGGTGACGTCGTGGGCACAGTCGTTGGGGGCAAGCGCCCAGGCACCGCTGGCGGCCATTGCGCTCCTGGACGGCATTTCGCTGGGAGGCGCGGACGCCGAGGAACTTGCGTCGCTGCGCGAGGATTTCGAGGCGATGCAGCAGGAGTTGGCGACGACGCAACTCGCACTCGCCGAGGCGCACAGGGCGCTCGAGGCGCAGGAGCGACTCGTCCGTGCGACGGAGGAGCAACTTGCCGCGCGCACCGTCACCTCGGCGCGAGTCGTGCTCGGCCACGACGTCTCCCCGTGGCGGCGTTCGGTGGTGATTGACCGGGGCGCAAAGCATGGCCTGCGCGTTGGCAACCCGGTCGTACACGGTCGCGTACTTCTCGGCCGTGTCGAGGCCGTCGGTCCCGTTACCAGTCGCGTACAACTCCTAACCGACCCCGGAGTGCGCGGCATACGGATCATGGTGTTGCCGGCGGACTCGCTTGCGTCACGTGACGTGAAGGGGGCGGAGGAGGCCGACCTCGAGGGGTTTCCGCGGGGCATTGCCACCGGCTGCCACCGCTCGAGCTTTGCGGTGCAATTGGACTTCGTGCCGCTCGACGCGGAGATTGCCGAGGGGGATCTTGTGTTCACCTCGCACCAGTCGGCGGTGGTGCCGGGCGGTTTGATCGTCGGTCGCATTGTCGAGGTGAACCGCTCGCAGCGACGAGAGTTTGCCTCGGTGCGCGTCGAGCCGTGGGGGGATCCGCAGAAGCTCGAGAATGTGCAGGTGCTCGACTTCCGGATTGAGCTCGAGGGCTTGACGGAAGGGACGCGCTAACGAGGAGCGTCGTGCTTAAGTGGTTGCTGCTTGGAGTTTGGTTGCTGCCGCTGGGGCTCGCCCTTGCGGTTGTGCCGGTTGCGCCGCTTGGGCTCAAGCCGGACCCGTTCGTGTGGCCGGTGGTGTTTCTCGGACTGTTTGCGCGGGACCGTCATGCGGTCGCGTATGTCTGCGTGCTCGGGCT
>SKZP01000239.1 GCA_007127275.1 Planctomycetota bacterium | reverse complement strand
TCGCGCTCACCACCTGCTACGGTTGCGGCGACTTCCAGCAAGGCGGCCAGTTGATGCCGGTCGAAGAGTTCGAACGTGTCGTCCTACGAGGCCAAAAGGTCCGGGGCTACCGCGCCGCCCTAGCGTGTATGCGGTTCCTGGAGCGCCTCAACAGAGCCGCGGCTGCGCAAGGGGGAGTTACCGGCGGACGTACACTGCTTTGCCGTGGACGGCGGTGACGGCAACCGGCCCGAAGGTGCGGCTGTCCTCGGCGTCGGCGTTGCCGCCGAGGAGCCACAGCGTGTCGCGGGGCACCGTCAACGGGGGCATGTCCGGAAAGGCCTCGTCGAGCTCGTCCGGCATCACGTCGGTTGCGGGGCTTCCGTTGCGGATGAGCTGGCCGTTGCGGATGGCCAGCACATCTCCCGGCTTTCCCGCAACCCTGCCGACGGTGATTTGGTCGCGCGCCTCCTCGGCACGCCGCACACGGGGAAGATAGACGACAAAGTCACCGTAGTCGTATGCCTCCGGCGTCGTGTCGCGATACCGATATATGACGCGGTCATGCGGGCCGACGTCCTGAAAGCCGGGGTTGCTACCGGTGTGCGGCGTGCAGCCGTGGTTGGCCTGGTAGACAGAACCGGCGACGACGACAATGAGGAGCACCGCGTATGTCGCGTAGTATCTCACCAACTTGAGGTAGTGCATGGCTACCAACGACGGCGGGGGAGGGTCAGCGGAACACGCATCCGCAGTGAACCGGAACGTGCCAACGCCGCCCGCAACGGAGCGCGGTTGCACACAGTCCCGTACCGTTTCCTAGCCGCACATCTCAATGAGGTACGGCTGCTCCGGACCGAAGAGGTCCCGCACGACGCGCTCGGCGAGTTCGGGATTCGGTGCTGTGACGTGCACCACCAGCCCCTCGGCGCGGCGCATCAGCCGAATCTTTACCTCGCTCGTGTCGGCAAGCGAGGGCAGCCGAGGCGTCTGCCACAGTCGCCCGCCGGCAAGCTCGTTTGGCCCGGGCAGCGCCGGCAACGCCTCGATGTCGCGCTCTTCGTCGTTGATTTTCGGAGCCTGTTCGTCTGCGGTCATTGTGTGACGGGGGCTGGGACGTATCAGAGATCTGCTTCCGAGTTGGAGCCACGGGGCTCGGCGGTACGGCGTTGTCGTCGGTTTTGCTACTCCGCGGAACTTGTCACGCCTGGATAACTCGCTGCGCTGCGCCTCGCCTCGCCTTTGCTCGTGACGCCCAAGCCGAGAAGCAATGTCTTGTCACCTCCTGAAAACGACTTCGTCGCTGGTTGCCTATCATATCGCACCGCCACTGCGGAGGCGAGCCCCGGGCGTCCATGTCCATGCGGGTGCTGCTGGCCGGCGGGGAAGACACGAGTTTAGCCGCGTGGCAGTGCCGAGCGAGGAACGTGCGTTCGTGCGAAGTCGCGGTTGTGTTTCACTCTGCGGGTCCAACGCTGCGAAACGTGTATTCGTCCCGAATCCGAAACGCGGGGCGCGCTCGGCGATGCCTCGCGGCTAAACGTCGTTACCCGCAGATCTCGGAACGTACCGTAACGAAAGCAACGCCGATGAGAACGACGCTGTGACGAACGCGGGAGATTGTGGCGCGCGGTGGTCGGTGGAACGTTTCTGCGACTTGCGAGCGCTGACGGTGCGTTGTGGGATGATATAACGCGGTATGCTGTCCGGGCTTTTCACTCGTACCGTTCCCCGATGCGCGACACTTCTGCTGCCGATTCGGTAACCGCCGTGCGAGCGTCACAGCTCACTGACGCCGCTGTGCCACGGTCC
Organism: Planctomycetota bacterium; assembly: GCA_007127275.1. Lineage (GTDB taxonomy): Bacteria > Planctomycetota > UBA8742 > SKZP01 > SKZP01 > SKZP01. The sequence goes on along the minus strand of SKZP01000239.1, from coordinate 1,070 downwards.
CAGGTTCGCCACGCCCCGTCACGGCGCGTGGCGTGGACGGTGTGGGGGGGCGCGCTTGCGATGTTGTTCGGCCTCGGGATTGACGGGTTGACCGCACGCGTCTTGCCGGAAGCCTTTTCGGTTACGCTGTTTCTTGTGGCGCTTGTGCTGCTGGTGGTGGCAACGGGGCAGCTTGTGCGCCGTGGCTTGCGCAGTGCGGACGGTGGCGCCGCCGGTGTCCACGTCGAACCTGCCGCGGAGGCCGCCACCTCGGCGAGCGCCTCCGGCGTGGCCGCGGTGGGGCACGTTCGCCGGGAGGCGAGCGCGGCGGAGCCGACGCGGATGCGCGAGATCAGCGTGCCGGCGTTGTTGCAGGCGCTGCCGGATCCGGTGCTGCTGGTGCGCCACGACGCGGTGGTGCTGGATGCGCACGTGCCGGCTGGCGTCGACTGGTTGCGCCCCGCGCCACACCTGATTGGCCAGTCGCTGCGCACCGTGCTGCCCGAGGGGCACGCCGACCAACTCGTCGGTCTGGTCTCCGACCGGCGCCGCCGCAGCCCCGTGACGCTGGAGCGCTCCTGGCCGCATGCCGCAGGCACACCGCTGGACGTCGAGGTGCGACTGACGCCCTGTGACGAGCACACCTGGCACGTCACCTTGCGCAATATCTCGGCGCGCAAGAGCTACGAGCGCGAACTGGCCGCCGAGCGAGAATCCGCCGAGTCACGGCTGCGTAATCAGGGAGAGTTCCTGGCCCGCATCACCCACGACTTGCGCACGCCGCTGGCCGGGATCATTGGCATGGTGGATTTGTTGCTCGACACGGAATTGAGCCCTCAGCAGCAGGATCCCCTCACCTCGATGCGCCGCAGCGCCGAGGCGATGCTGTTGCTGACCTCGGATCTGCTCGACTACGCGCGCATGGAGGCGAACAAGCTCGCGCTCGAACTCGTCCCCTTCGGGCTGCGTGACTACCTGTTCAGCTTCACGGACGAGCTTGTGTTGCTTGCCGAGCAAAAGGGACTCGAACTGGTTGTTTCAATGCCGCCGGAGATCCCCGAGATGCTGATTGGGGATCCCGGGCGGCTGCG
>SKZP01000280.1 GCA_007127275.1 Planctomycetota bacterium | reverse complement strand
GCTCGTAGCGCAACAGCGCGACTTGATCCTGTTCTTCGCGGGTGATGCCTAAATCTTTGGCGACACGCTCGGCGGTGTCGATCATGGCGTTTTTCGCGAACGGGTCGTGGCCGAAGTTGTCCATCACCCAGTTCTCGTGCGCCGCGGTGCCGCCGGGGGCCGAGGGTTGCGGGTAGACGACGTGTGGGCCGTTGCTCGTGCGGTCGGCAGTGACGACGAGGGCCGCCTTGGCTGCGCCCGTGACCACGTCGTGGGCGGCGTGGGCGACGCAGCGCGCCGAGGTGGCGCAGGCCTGGGACAGCGTCGGCCCCGTCACGGACTCAAGCCCGGCAAGGCCGGCAAGCCAGGGTGCGCCGTAGAAGGAGTGCTTGCTGGGTACGGTCGTGCCGAGCACCAACTCGTCAATCACCGCAGCATCCACGCCGCGTTCCTTGAGGGCACGCTCCACGCATGCCGCGGCGAACGGGATGGGCTCGAGCTCGGCGAAGCTGCCTTGCCACTTACAAAACGGCGTGCTCCACCAGGCGCCGTAGGGGATGTAGGCGTCGCTCATGTTCATTGTGCGGTCCTTGTGGTTTCGTGGGCCTGTGAACCGGCGCAGTGGTCGTTGCCAGCCTCGTCTGCCGCGGCAGCTTTGGCGCCACCCTTGTGGAGGCGTACCCGCCGGCCGACGGTGTGACGCTGAATCTCCTCGTCACCGCGGCCGTGCTTCTCGGCGAGCAACTCGGCGAGGATGGAGGCGGCAATCTCGCCGGGGCCGCGGCCGCCGAGGGTGAGGCCAATGGGTGCGTGCACCTGCTCCAGCCGCGCCCGTCCGGCCTCGTCGTCGAGATCCTGCGCGACGTCACGGAACACCGTCGCCACCTTCGCCTGGCTGCCAATCAACCCGCAGTAGCGCCACGGCCGCGGCAGACACGCCCGCAACACTGCCTCATCCTGCGTATGCCCGTAGGTGACAATGACGAGCCAGGTTGCCTGCGCGTCGAACGACAACTCGGCCATGCGTTCCTCGAACGGACCATGCAAAAGCCGTACCCCGTTGCGCGGAAAATCCTGCTCGCGGGGCCAGCCGTCGCGGTCGTCGAGCACGGTGACGCGGAAGCCGCAACTCTGGGCCATGGGAGCGAGCGCTTGGGCGACGTGGCCGGCGCCGAAGATGCATAGCTGCGGTTGCACCGCAAACGGCTGCACGAGAAATTCGGTCTTGCCCATGCAGGCTTTCACGAGATTTTGACCGCGGCCGCCGGTGTAGTCGTAGAGGTAGCGCCGTGGCCGGCCGTCGTTGATGGCCTCCTGGGCGTGCTGAATGATCAGGTGCTCGAGGCTGCCGCCGCCAATGGTGCCGACAATGCTGCCGTCGGGCCGCACGAGCATCACCGCCCCCATGTTGCGCGGTGACGAGCCTCCCTCGCCGATCACCGTGACCAGTGCCGCCGCTTCCCCCGCTTCGAGGCAACGCGCCAGTTCGAGGTACACGGCCGTATCCGGCGCTTCTTCGACGTGTCCAAGCGCGAGCAACGGATCCGGCGGTGCCTTGCCGTTGTTGCTGTTACGTGGTTTGCGGCTCATGCGGGGGCTCCTTCCGGCTCCAACGCCTGCTCGCGTGCAAGCAAGGTTGCGTAGTCGGCCAGCGTGTCGACGTTGTCCAGCACGGCCGGGTCGTCGACGGGCAGTTCGACGCGGCGGGATACACCGCAGCGCAGCCAGTCGCGCAGGTTTGCCTCAAGCGGTGCCACCTCGAGCCGGGCCACCTCGGCGCTACGCAACACAATGGGATGGCCGCCGCGGTTCTCGTATACCGGCACGTGAATCTCCGGCCGGCGTGCGTGGTGTGCTTCGTTTGCTACGTCGAGCAAGCGCGCCACCGTGGCGGGCCGTACCGCGGGGCAGTCCACCGGCCACATCAGCAACGGAACTCGCAAGCCTCGCTCGCGTACCGCACGTGCCCCGGCCTTGAGGCTGCTCATGCGTCCCGACTCGAACGCCGCATTGTGCGTCGTTGCCCCGCCGAGCTGCGCGGCCTCGGCAGCGACGGCCGTTCGGTGCGCGCCGGTAACGACGACAATCTCGGTAACTCCGCAGAAACGCAGCGTCGCCGTGATGGCGCCGAGAAACGTGGTGCTGCCTTGCAAACGAAGCAGTGCCTTGGGCTCGCCCATGCGTGACGACTTCCCCGCGGCGAGCACAACGGCGGCAATGCCTCCAGGCGGCATGTGGCCTCGCGAACTCAACGCGTAGGGTCGTGGAGTGTGTGCACGCATGTTGATGACCCGTTCAGCCCTTCTTGTTCTTCGTTTGCCGAGGCAGGCCGTGGAAGATCATGTGGATCATCTCGTCGCCGAGCGTCTCAATGGGCGTGTCGCGGCGCTCGTCGAACCACATGAAAATCCAGTTGAGCATTCCGAAGATGAACAGCGTGTAGTGCCGGATGGAGGCGTCGTCCGCCGCCGGGTCGAGCCCGGTCAAGTCGGCGACAATGCCGGCAAGCAGGCGGTACCAGCGGTGGCGGATGTCGCGCACTTCCTCGTAGGCGGCGTCCTTGAGCGACTCGTGCTCGAAGGCGCAGACCTTCAGTTCGTTTGTGTGCCGCAAAAAGAAGTCAAGGTAGTTGCGTACCAGCGCTTCCAACTTCGCTTTCGCGCTTTTCGCGCGTTGCACCGCCGCTTCCTGCTCGGTGACGAGCGACTCGAAGGTGTTGCGCTGGATCTGGAACAGCAACTGCTCTTTGCTGTCGAAGTAGTAGTACATTCCGGCAAGGCTGTAGCCGGTGGCGCGGGCGACGTCACGGATGGACATGTTGTCGTAGCCCTTTTGCGCCATCAGCTCGGCCGCGGTGGCGAGCAGGTTCTCGAGCTTCGCCTCGGTTGCCTTGCGGCGGCCACGCTTCACGGGGGCGGCTTCCGGCGCCGGCTGTCTTGGGGCCCCTTGCTTCGCTTTCGTTTTCGTGCGCTTTTGCTTGGCCATCTCGGTGGTGCTCCGTTGCGGTCGGTGAGTGAGTGGGTGCTTAAACCTCTCCTCAGTAGTTAGCCATGTCGCATTTCGTTAGGGCACCAAATGGTGATTTATGCAGTCGCGTTTTGCTCCAGGCCCGCAAGGATCTTCTCCGGGGTGATGGGCAATTCCGTGACGCGTACACCGCAGGCGTCGTAGATGGCGTTGGCAATGGCGCCGACAATGGGGAGCAAGGATCCCTCGCCAATCTCCTTAGCGCCGAAGGGGCCGCGCGGCTCGAAGCTCTCTACGGCGGTCGTGTCAATCCGCGGCGTCTCGGCAATGCTCGGGATCAGGTAGTCGTGCAGGTTGCCGTTCTTTAGCTTGCCTTGCTCGTCGAAGAGGGTGTCCTCGGTCAGCGCCTCGCCAATCCCCATGATGGCGGAGCCCTCGACTTGGCCGTGGAAGGTCACGGGGTTGATCACCGTGCCGGCGTCACTGGAGTCGGTGATTCGCTCCACGGTGACGTAGCCGGTTTCGAGATCCACGCTCACCTCGGCCACCGCGGTGGAGAAGCTGTAGGCCGGCGAGGTACCAACGGCCGAGCCCTTGAAGTCACCGCCCAGCTCCGGCGGCGAGTAGTGGCCGGTGCCAATCACGGGGCCGTTTGCGCAGAAGGCGAGGTGCGCGGCTTCGTGCCACGGCATGCCGACTTCTTCGTGCTCGGCAATGTAGATGCGCCCCTCGCGCGCGGTCAGCCCGTGCGGGTCGCAGCCGAGCTTGCGGGCCGCGGCTTGCAACACCTTCGCCTTTGCGTCGGCGGCCGCCATCTTCACGGCGTTGCCGCCCATCAAGGTGACGCGGCTCGAGTAGGAGCCGAGGTCAATGGGAGCCAGCGTGGAGTCGCACTCGACGAGCCAGACCCGCTCATACGGAATCCCCAGCTCCTCCGCGGCAATCTGCACGAGTACCGTGTCGCTGCCCTGGCCAATCTCCGAGGCGGCAATGTGCAGCGTGGCGGCGTGGCCGTCTTCGTGGACGCGGATCAGCGCATTGCTGTGCGGAAAGTTCGAGCGGTAGATGGGGTAGCCCGCACCGGAGACGAAGCCGCCGCAGCCTACGCCAATCCCCTTGCCGCGCTTGAGCTTGCCCTTCTTCTCCGTCCAGCCGGAGCGCTGCCGGGCTTGTTCCAACGTGGCGCGGAACTCGCAGGACGAAATGTCGAGCGCGTTGATGGTCCGCGTATTCGGTTCCATGGCGTTGCGCATCCGAATCTCGAACGGGTCAATGCCGAGCTCGTGCGCCATGTCGTCGAGCAGCGACTCGAAGGCAAAGCGCGGCTGGGGTACGCCGTGGCCACGGAAGGCGCCGCAGGCGGGGAGATTGGTGAAGACGCGTTTGCCTTCGTAGCGGTAGTTCTCGAAGCGGTACAGCGTCGGCAGCATGGAGCCGGCGTAGTACGCGGTGATTACGCCGTAGCTCGTGTAGGCGCCGCCGTCGAGCAGCACACGGTGGTGCACTGCCTGGATGCGGCCCTCGCGGTCGAGGCCAATCTTCAGGTCAATGGTTTGCTTATGGCGGCCGCGGAAGTGGCGCACCATCTCCTCGCGGCTGTAGCACATCTTCACCGGCCGGCCGACCCGCTTGGCGAGGATGGCCGCGCACAAATCCAGCGGCGTGACCTCCGCCTTGACGCCGAAGCCACCGCCGACCGCGGGCCGGATCACGCGGATGTTGCCCATCTCCAGGCCGAGCACGCGAGAAAGTTGCTTTTGCAAGTAGTGTGGCGTCTGCGTCGAGGACCAGATGGTCAGCCGCTCGCCGTGGTGCTCCCAGCGGGCAATGGTGGCGTGGGGCTCCAGCGGGCTTTGATAGGTGCGGTTGCCGACGAAGCGCTTTTCCCGCACGAGATGCGAGTTTTCGAAGGCGGCGTCAATGTCGCCGAAGTCCCACTCGACCACCGTGTTCAAGTTGCCGGCAAAGCGTGGCGTCTCCGGATGAATCTGCGGCGCATCCGGCTGGATTGCCGACTCGGCGTCGAAGACTGCCGGCAACTCCTCGTACTCGACGTCAATGGCGGCCAACGCTTGCTGCGCCGTCGCCTCGTCCACCGCGGCCACCGCGGCCACCTCGTCGCCGACGTAGCGGACTCGCTCCTTGGCCAGCACGTGCTCGTCGTAGCGGGCCGGGCTGACACCGTACTTCGTATCCGGCACGTCCTTGCCGGTAATCACCGCGAGCACGCCGGGGATCGCCTCGGCCTTCGAGGTGTCGAGGCGGCGGATGATGCCGTGGGCAATGGGGCTGCCCAGGATTTTGCCGTGGACCGTGCCCGGCAATTGGATGTCGGCGGTGTAGACGGCCCGGCCGCTGACTTTGTCGGGGCCGTCGTAGCGGGTCACACCTTCGGTGACGACGGCGTGGCGGCCACGCAGCCGGAGTGCCTCGGCGGATTTGCCGTTGCGAGCTTCGCCGGCAGGCGCATGCTCGTCATCCGGGTGTGGCTTCGTATCCAACGGCGTCTCGGCGAAGTCGCGCCAGGACTGGATGGCTTTGATGATGCGCGGGTAGGTGCCGCAGCGGCAGAGGTTGCCGGCGAGCGCCTCGACAATCTCCGCCTCGCTCGGCTCGGGATTGCGCTCAATCAGCGCGACGGCCGACATCATCATCCCCGGGATGCAGTAGCCGCACTGCAAGGCGCCGTGCTTGATGAACGACTTTTGCAGCGGGTGCAGCTCGCCGTGATCGCCGAGGCCCTCGACGGTGCGAACCTCGCGGCCGTCCAGTTCCACGGCCAACACGAGGCACGAGGTGACGGGTTCACCGTCGAGCAGCACGGTGCAACTGCCGCAGTCGCCGGCCTCGCAGCCGCCTTTCGTGCCGGTCAAGGCGAGCTCTTCCCGCAGCAGGTTCTTCAGCGTCAACGTCGGCGGCACCGCGAGGCTGCGGGGCACGCCGTTTACGTTGACACGGATCAGTACGCTGCCGAGCTCGTTCGACGTAGTGGCTCCGTTGCTTGCGCCGGACGGCGCGGCCTTGCCGTTGACCTGCGGGACGGCGGCACGATCGTTCATGCGGCACCTTCAGTGGTTGGGGCGCTGGCACGCTGCACGGCCTCTTCCAGTGCGCGTTTGGCGAGGCGCTGAACAAGTTGATGTCGGAAGGCGGCACTGGCGCGCACGTCGCTGATCGGCTGTGCCGCCTCGCTGGCCGCCTGGGCGGCGGTCTCGAACAGCGCGGCATCCGCCGGCTTGCCGGCCAGCAACTCGTGGACCGCGGGTACGAGCCGCGGCACCGGCGCCACGGCCCCCAGCGCCAGACGCGCCTCGCGAATCTGCCCGTTCTCCACGGTGAGCCGTGCGCAGACGGATGCGACAGCCAAGGCATTCCCCCGCCGCAGCGAAAAACGCTGCGTGGTTGTGCCGCTGCCCTTCGGCTGCGGGGGAATGCACAGGGCCGTCAGCAATTCGCCCGGCTGCAAGACGGTTCGCCGGGGTCCGCGGATAAACTCCTCGACTGGCACGCGGCGCTCTTCGCCGGCGCCTTGCACCGCAAGTGTCGCCTCCAGCGCAAGGCACACCGGCGGCAAGTCGGCGCAGGCCACCGCGGCGCAAAAGTTGCCGCCCACGGTCGCCAGGGTCCGCACCTGCTCGCCCGCCATCAACCGCGCCGTCTCGGCGAGTGCCGGGCAGTGCTCGGCAACAAGCGGCTCCCGCGTCAGCTCGGCCAGCGTGGTCATCGCACCGACGCGCAGGGTGCCGTCCGCCTCTTGCTGCACACCGCGCAACGCGTCGAGTTCACGCAAGCTGATCAGGTGCTCGCCAGGCAGCCTCCCCGCCACGTTGGCCGGCGGGACAAGCTCGGTGCCGCCGGCGAGATAAACGGCCCGCGCACCCAATTCCCGGCCGAGTTCGCACGCCTCGGCGAGGGTTCTCGGGCGGTGGTGTTGCAGCGTGGCGGTGACGGTCATGTGCGAAGCAGGTGCGGGGTTGCATATAACGAACGTTCGTTCTAGTTTAGTTGGTGGCCATTCGAGGCGCAAGCGAAAAAAGGAGTCGCTCATGCCACGCGAGCAGACACGCACCGCCGAGGCCCCGCAGCCGCGCCCGTCCGTCGCCGCCACCCCCGGCTTCGCCAAAGCCGAGGGGCGCCACGGCAAGCTGCGCCTCGACCTGAGCGAGTACACCGGCGAGACACCCGAGCATGTGCTCGAGGCCATTCGCGCCACGCCCGGCGAGGAGTTGGCCGCGTATCCCGAGTATGAAGCGTTCACCGCGGAGTTGGCGACGTACCTCGGTGTGGAGCCGGAGTGCGTCTGCATCTTCGCCGGCAGCGACGAGGGGCTGCGCATCATCGTGCAGAGCTACTTCGACGCCGGGGACACGGGGGTCGTCGTGACCCCGTCGTTTCCCATGTACCCGCTGTATCTGAAGCTGATTGGCGCGCACACCGTCGAGGTGCCGCTGGGTGAGAAACCGCCGTTCGCCTTCGACCTCACCGGCATCTGCGCGGCACTCGAATCCGGCGCCAAGGGGCTGTTTGTGCCGAGCCCGACGAACCCGACCGGCACGTGGGCCGAGCCGCAGACGTGGGTGGAGCTTGCCAAGGAGTTTCCGGAGTCGCTGATTGTGGTCGACGAGGCCTACGCGGATTTTGCTCCGCAGGCGTTGGTGTGCGGCGGCCACAGCCTCGGTGCCGGCGAGCCGGCGGTGACTCGCATGCGCAACCTCGTGGTCACCGGTTCCTTTTCGAAGGCGCTCGGCCTTGCCGGGCTGCGCATTGGCTGGGCGGTGGCGCATCCGTCGGTGATTGAGGTGTTGTCCCGGGTGCGCTCGCCGTACAGCGTCAATGCCGTGGCGATGCGTGCCACGCGGGCATTGATGCTCGAGCCGCAGGCGATTTCGCAACGGCTCGCCGCGGTGCTCGAAGGCAAGCAGCGCTTGATCGAGGGGCTTGCCGCGTTGGAGGTCCCCACGTTCGTCGGCGAGGCCAACGCCGTGCTCGCCTTTGTCGGCGACGAGGCCGCTCCGCGGATTGCCGCCGCACTGAAAGGACGCGGCATCCTCGTTCGCGACGTCAGCAAACAACCGCTGCTCGCCGGCACGCTGCGCATCAGTGCGGGGCTCGTGCCGCAGGTGGACACCTTGCTCGCAGCACTTGCTGAGGAGTACAGCGGTGCAGGTTGAGCGAACCGACTACCTCGTGATTGGCGCGGGTGTGGCCGGCTTGTGGTTTGCGCTTCACGCGGCACAGCACGGCCGCGTCTGCGTACTGGCGAAGGGTGCCCTTGCGGACTCGGCGACGCAACTTGCCCAAGGGGGCATTGCCGCGGTACTCGACCCGGCCGACTCTCCAGAGGCACATCTCGCCGACACGCTCGCGGCAGGTGCGGGCTTGGTTGAGCGCGAGGTGGCCGAGATGGTGATTCGCGAGGGCCCTGCTCAGGTCAGCCGGTTGCTCGAGTTGGGAATGCGGCTTGCGCGAGATGCGGACAACAGGAAACTGGCGTTGGCCCGTGAAGGGGGGCACAGCAACCGACGAGTCGTGCATGCCGCCGACGCCACCGGCGCGGAACTGATGCGCACTCTGCTTGCGGCCGCTAGGGCTTGCCCGAACATCACGTTGACTGCGCACACCTCGGCACGTGCCCTGCTCACCGACGAGCACGGCCGCTGCCACGGCTGTTGCGTGGTCACGGGTTATGGCGCCGCCAGGCAAATGCAGCAGCGGCACCTCCATGCGCGGGGTACCGTGCTTGCCACCGGCGGGCTCGGCCGACTTTTCCGGTACACAACGAATCCGCGGACGGCGACCGGCGACGGGCTTGCCTTGGCGGCTCGTGTTGGCTGCACGTTGCGCGACCTCGAGTTCGTGCAGTTTCATCCGACCTGCCTCTACACGACCGAGGAGGACCGCCCGGTAATCACCGAGGCGTTGCGCGGCGAAGGGGCAATGTTGCGCGACGCCGCCGGTAAGCGGTTTGTCGACAGTCTCGCACCTCGCGACGTCGTGGCACGCGAGATTGCGTTGCGACTGCGCGAACGAGACGAGCCGTGCGTCTACCTTGACGCGACCGCACTTGATTCGACGTGGCTGCAATTACGTTTTCCCAACGTGGTGGCGCTTTGCCTCGAACACAGGGTAGATCCACGGCGTGAGCCCATCCCCGTGGTCCCTGCGGCCCACTACCACTGCGGCGGCGTGCGTACCGGCCTGCATGGTGAAACCGACGTCGCCGGGTTGTATGCCGTCGGCGAAGTCGCCTCCACGGGCTTGCACGGTGCCAACCGCCTTGCGTCGAACAGCCTGCTCGAAGCGCTGGTCTTCGCGGTACGGGCCGCCGAGCATGCGCAAACGGTGCCGGTGCCTTTGGCGGGCTTCACTCCACACGTTGCTGAATCTGCGACCGAAGTGACATGCGCACGCCGGCCGTCGAGTGGTACCGCCACACGCTCCGAGATTGCGCGGCTGATGTGGCAGCATTGCGGCCTCCAACGCTCCAAGTCAGGCTTGCACAGCGCAGCCCAGCAACTTGCCGAGATGGCGCAAACGAGGCGCCGGCGTAGCCGTTCCACGGAGTCCAGCAACACCCCCCGAGCAACGTTCGAAGTGGAGAACATGCTTCTGGCCGCGCGCCTGATTGTGCATGCCGCCGCCTCGCGGACGGAAAGCCGCGGCGCACACTTCCTGTACGAGTCGCTACATGCAACGGAGACACTTCCGTCTCACACTGAATTGACGTGGCAAGACCTCGACCCTGTCGCCGACGTCCTCTGATCTGCGGATCCAGGTAGTGCGACAATTGCCGGTCTGCTCCGGCGTGCATCCCGCAGGTGGGAAATTGTGACGAAGCCCACGGGCTGCGGCCCGTGGGCCCGAACCAAAGTTGGATCCACGGGGCGTGCCCGTTGCCCCTGGGTTTCTTGGATCCCAAACGTTTACGGGTTGAATTTCGGGGCTCGACCCACGGGCCGCGGCCCGTGTGCTTGGTCCAGACTTCCCCACCTGCGGGATGCACGGTCTGCTCCGCCTGCTGTGGCACGGAGACACGGGGCGTGCTAGGCTTGGGCTACCGCAATGACGCAACTTCGCACGCTTGTCGTGTGCTCTCGCCGTTCATTATCTCTTTCTGCATCCTTAAAGACTGCCCACTACCATCATGAAGGTTGGCATTGAAAAACTAAGCATCTACCCCTCGAGCCTCGTCTTGGACATTCGCGAACTTGCCGAGGCGCGCGAGGTTCCGGTCAGCGAGACCATTGACCACCTTTTCGTCGAGCAGCGTACCGTGGTGCCGCTGTTCGAGGATACGGTCACTCTCGCGGTCAATGCCGCCAAGGATCTGCTCAGCGAGGAAGACAAGCAGGACATTGAACTCTTGATTGTCGGCACGGAAAGTTCCGTGGACTTCGGCAAACCCGTCAGCACCTACGTACAGCGACTGCTCGGGCTGCCGAATACCTGCCGCAACTTCGAGACAAAGCACGCCTGCTACTCCGGCAGTGCCGGCTACATGATGGCGCTGCACTGGCTTGCCGCTGGCGTGCGCCCGGGCAAGAAGGCGCTGGTGATTACCAGCGACTTCAGCCGCAAGCAGATTGGCAAGGAGCACGAGTTCGTGCTCGGCGGCGCCGGGGTGGCCCTGTTGCTCAGTACCGAGCCGCAAATCATTGAGGTGGAGCTCGACAAGGCCGGCTACTGGACGCAGGAGGTCGCCGACACCTTTCGACCGACGAGCACCATTGAAATGGGCAACAACCAAGGCAGCCTGTATGCCTACCTTGACGCGCTGGAGGGCTCGCTCGCCCACTTCGTTGAGGTCTGCGGCGGCGACGTCGACTTCTTCGACGGCTTTGCGCGCCACGTCTACCACGCGCCCTTTGGCGGCATGACCTTTCAGGCGCACCGCCGTGTGTGCAGCACCTTCGGGATGACGAAGAAAAAGGAGGTGCGCGCGCACTACGACGAAAAGGTGCGGCCG